>NZ_JSEH01000004.1 GCF_000801335.2 Desulfovibrio sp. TomC | reverse complement strand
CATGGCTTACTAAATCACCCAACTCGCTATTTAATTGTCAAAGACCGTGTCGCTCAAGCGACTCGTCGCCGTTTCCGGCGTCTTGCAGGAGGAGGGAAACTATTCGTTTCCTCCGTCCCCGTCAAGCACTTTTTTTCAAATCCCGTCCGCCGTTTGCGTCCGGTCCGGGTCGCGGCTTCCCGCTTGCGGAGGAGAGCTTCTACGCTTCCCCGCCAGCACCGTCAACCCTTTTTTTTCAACTTCGTTTCGCCTCGCGGCGACCCGTCCGTTTCCGGTTTCCCGAAGCGGAGGAGAGCTTCTACGCTTCCCTGCCCGGCCCGTCAACGTCTTTTTTCACTCAACCCGAAGCGCCGTTGCGCCTCGTCCCGTGTCGCGGCTTTCCGCAGCGGGCTGGCTTATCTACCTGCTCCTGCGATGCCCGTCAACCCGTTTCTACTCAAAAATCAAAAAACAGCCCCGCTGCAACGTGATCTTCACAATCTTCGTCAGCGCGGACTTTGATATCTACCTGCGGGCCAGGAACTTGTCAACTCCGTTTTTGCGCTCCCTGCGTTCTCCCCCTTTTCTCTCGACCTCTCGCCACTTGGCCCGGGTCCTGCAATCCTGCCTGCAAGCGGCAAGGTTTGCCCGGCCCGACGATCCCACCTGCCGCTTCCGGCGTGGGATGGCCGCGAAAACTGAAGTTGCAGCCCGATATGCCAGTGCCTCCCGGGCCGGCATAGGATCAGGCAGGCAATTCCTGCCGTCTGGGCGACAAGGAAGGTGGAGCATGAGCGCGATCTGGACAGGGGTTTCGGGACTCCTCAGTTATAGTCAGGGCATTGCCACCACGGGGAGCAATCTCGCCAACGTCAATACCGTCGGTTACAAGTCGTCGCGCATGCTCTTTGCCGACATGATCAGCACCATGGCCGGAGGCACATCCGACGGCAGCCAGATCGGTCAAGGCGTCCAGGTCGGCTCCACGGCCCTTCAGACCTCGGTGGGCAGTCTCGTTGACGCCAGCAATTCCACTGACATGGCCATCAACGGGGAGCATGGCTATTTTATCGTCAAAGACACTGCCAATGATAAGACATACTACACCCGGGCTGGAGACTTCAATTTTGACAAGAGCGGCAGCCTTCTCTCGGCTACAGGTTTGAATGTTCAGGGTTGGGCCGTTGATCAGGACGCTATTTTGTCGGCTAAGCGCAATAATGTTGTTCTATCAGAGGTGCCAACAACCGGAGCAGTTACTGACATCAAGATAACAGATTTTACCATTCCGGCCCAATCAACCGGAACAATGGAAGTTGTAACAAATCTTGACAGTCAAAGCGACGTCGGTGCTCTTGACGCAACCGATCCGTATTTCACGATGTTTAAGAATTACAACGCCAATAATGCCACACCGGTGGCTGACTCAGACTACTCGGCCACCATCAAGATATACGATTCCGAGGGTACGGCCCATACCGCGACCGTGTATTATTCCAAGACCAGCGACGAATCCGGCAAGGAATATTGGGAGTACATGGTGACCGTTCCCCCAAAGGAGGACGGCAGCAGCGTGACTGGCGGGACCGACAAGGCCGGCGTCCTCATGATCGGCACCATGACCTTCTCCGCCCAAGGCGTCATGGAAAATGAGACGGCCTTCACGCCCAGCGGCGATCCGACCAGTCTTTCAAACTGGACCCAGGCCAGCCTGACCTCCTCCGGGGTTCCGGAGTTCTCGGCCACTTTCAAATCCGCCTCAAACGGCTCTGCCCTGACCGCCCAGACCGTTGCCTTCAAGTCGGGGCTTTCCGCCTCGGGAGGCAGTTGGAGTTCCTCCAGCGCCGCCACCGCCGCCGCTATCGGCACCAAGGCCTCGGCCAATGCCGGCTTTGATGCCTCCAAGACGCACAATGCCGTCAACTGCACCACCAACTATGCGACCTCGTCCTATACCCAGACGACCAGCCAGGACGGATATGCCAAGGGTGAGATGACCGCCACCAATGTCGACGAGAACGGGGTGTTGTGGGGAACCTTCACCAACGGACAGACGAAGGCGCTCTACGTTTTGGCCCTGGCCGACTTCGTCAACCCGACCGATCTCTACCGCAACGGCAACAACCTGCTCTCCCCCACCGAGGAGTCCGGCAAGGCCAAGGTTGCCCGGGCCAACTCCGGCGTTCTCGACGGGATTTCCGGCAACACCCTGGAGTCGTCCAACGTGGATATGGCCACTGAGATGGTCAACCTCATCGTCAATCAGCGGGCTTTCCAGGCCAACTCCAAAGTCGTGACCACGGCCGAGGCCATGATGGAAAAGGCCCTGGAGATCAAAAAGTAAGCTCGCCGGGACTCACGAGCCGGCGTACTGTTGCTGCCATTCATCCAGGAACAGCAGGGACGTCTCCAGGGGAGTCAGCCGCCCTTGCCTGGCCCGCACTGCGGCGATGAGATCGGGAAAGGTCACGTCGGCCGGGAGCGAGAGGTCCTGCAAAAGTGTTGCCGTCTCGTCGCGCAGGGGTTGGGGCAACCCGGCCAGGGCGCTCTGCGCCGTCTCCCGGCCGGCTGGCCAGTCTGGGAAGCACTCGGCCACGAAGCCAAGCAGCTGCTCCATGCGATGGCGGTAGGTATGCTCGGCCAGGGCTCGGGTCCGGGCCCGCGCGGCATACGCCTCGCGCTCCCCGGGGTGGGCCAGGAAATAGTCCAGTTTCTCGCGCAACTCCTCCATATTCGCAAACCGGACCAATTCATCCCCGGCAAAAAGCTCCGGCAAAAGCGTCCTGTCGCTGACCAGCTGAAACGCCCCACACATGGCCAGCTCGAAGGTGCGCGGGTTGACGAAATCCCCGGCCGGCACGAGTTCCTTGGGGGACATGCTGGAATGGAGATTGAGGTTGACGGTTGCGGCACTGAATATCTTGACCGCCTCTTCCGTGGCGATGCGCCGCCCGGCCAGGCGCACCCTTCCGGACAGGACCGCGTCGCCGTCCCAGTCGCTGCCGAAAATTCCCAGATTATAATCAAGCAGTCTGGCAAAGGCCAGACGTCGGTTCGGATAGCCCGCGCCCATAAACGACACCTCGGCTCCGTAGGTGCGCCGCTCCACGGCCGAAACTTCCAGCGGCCGATGCACGGCCGGATCCGCGGCCATGGGCAGATAGACGACATTGGGCTGGCCGATGGCGGTAAGCTTTTGGGCAAAGGGCTCTTTCTGGATAACGGCAAAGACATCATAATAGGGCGCGAAGGCTTCCCAATAGGTAAATATCCGAAAATCTTCGACAAACCACATGGCGGTTTTGACCCCGTCCCGGCGCAGGCGTTTTAAGGCCTGGCGCGACAACGGAGCCTGAGCCAGAGCCAGGACCAGATCGGGGCCAAAGGTCTCAACCTTGGCGCAGATGGCCTGGGAAATGACCTGCAGAAAGCTGTTTTCCAGATATTCCAGGCGGTCGGAAGTGACCCGCAAGGTCTTGAGGGCCTCAAAGGCCCCATAGAACTGCGGCGCTTCAAAGACCTCCACCACATGGCCAAGCTCCGCGAAAGCCGAGGCGCAAAACCGCCCAACCGGCAGCGAACCGCCGTACATGGGCAACACAACCAATATCCGCAAGGTCTTCTGTTCACCCATTGCCTACCACTCCCCGCTTCCTGGCCGCTCTGGCGGCGGCAAGACCCAGTCTGTTTCCATCAAAAGGCGCTCGGCCAGCTCCCGCCCCGCAGCCGCCTCGGTTGCAGCCGCAGCTGCCCCGAGCAGACGCCGCCTGAGGAAATCCCGAAACCTCTGCCGGGCCGCAAGCGAGGCATCCTCCCCGCGCGCCAGCCGGCACACCGCGCCAAGATCGTCGCAATCCGTGGCAAAAAGAGCCAGCTTCGGCGGCAGGTCAGCCTTGGCCGAACCGGCCAAGGCCCGCTGGAAGCCGGGATCGGCAAAGGGCAGACGGCAGATCTGCCCCTGGTCGCACGGGGCTGATTCCAGGCAGGGCGCGCACGGGGCGGTGGCCTGCCAGACCTCGTGGCCGACGCCATACGGGCCGGTCTCGTGGCACCAGGCCGAGGACAGAAAAAAGGCCGTCGTCGGCACGCCATAGAAGGCGGCCAGATGCATGGCCCCGGTGTCCGGGGTGATCAGCCGGTCAAGCCCGGCAATGGCGTCGCACAGACCAGCCAGATCGGTCTGGCCGGTCCGGTCGTCGCAGACCGCAGCCACGGTCGGATCGAGCTTTCGCAAAAGCGAGCGGGCCTCGCCGGCCTGGGCGGCGGTGCCAAGCAGGGTCAGCCGGCTGGCCCTGCCGGCCCGAAACAGGGTGCGCACGATGGGGGCCAGGATGTCGGGCGAAAGCGACCGACGGGCCGCACGTCCGGCCAGGGCCACGCCAAGACCGCCGCCGCGCGGCACGGCCACGGGATTGACCTGGGCGGCCGGCAACGGATCGTCATCAAGATGCGCCCAGATATCGGCCAGATTGAGCCCGCTGCCGCGCCGGTCCCGGGCGATGCGAAAGACCAGCCGCAAAAGGGCGTCCTTGTCGGTCTGGCCGGCGTATTGGCGGTAGCCGCGCTGGACCTCGGGCGGGAACATGGCGGTGACGGCCATGCCAAGGGGCGAAAAATTGAGGCAAAAGACCCGGTCAAAGTCGCTGGCCGCCAGTTCGCCGCAGGTCTGTCTGGCCAGCATGACCGTCTCGGCGGCATTGCGCCCTGGCCCGGCATGGGCCGGCAGGCTGTGGACCTGGGCAAAAGGATAGAGCCGCCCGGCCAGCCCGGCCAGGGAGCGGTCAACGGCCAGATGGACCTCGCCGCCGCCGGCGGCCGCAGCCTTGGCCTCAAGGCCGGCCAAAAGCCGCCGGGTCTGGACCAGATCGCCCAGCCGGGCCAGCTGCAAAACCAGAAAGCGCGCCATACCCATACCGTCCAGCGGTCACGAAACCGAATGATTCATGTGAAAAAAAGCCCTTTCCGGTCCAAGTGTTCTTCTGCTATAGGAGGCTTCCATGCGGTATTATCCTATTTACGTCAATCTGCGCGGCAAACGCTGTCTGGTCGTCGGCGCAGGCCAGGTCGGACAGCGCAAGATCGCCACCCTGGCCGAGTGCGGCGCCGAGGAGATTCTGGTCATCGACCTCGCCCCGGCTGCGGACACCTGCGCCGGCCTGCTGACCCATCCGGCGGTGGTCTTTGCCTGCCGCCACTACGAAACCACCGATCTCGACGGCCGGTTCCTGGTTATTGCCTCCACCGACGACGAAGCGCTCAACTGGCGCATCAGCCGGGAGTGTGCCGAGCGGGGCATCCCGTGTAATATCGTGGATCAGCCGGAAAAATGCAGCTTCATCGTGCCGGCCCTTTTCACCCAGGGCGACCTGACGGTGGCCATCTCCACCGGCGGCGGCTCGCCGGCCCTGGCCCGCAAGATCCGCCAGGGTCTGGGGGAATTCCTCGGGTCTGAATACGGGGCGCTGTTGCTCCTCATGAGCCGGCTACGGCCTCTGGTGATGGCCCTTGACCTGGGTACGCCGGCCAATTCCAGGCTCTTCCGCGATCTCGTCAACTCCCCCCTGCTCGAAGCCCTGGACCAGGGCGATGCGGCCCGGGCCGAGGCGGTCTTATGCGAGATTTTGCCCGCTTCCCTGCACGGCGAGGCGGCCGGGCTTGTTTCGGGAGCGCTATCCCATGACGGCAATTAACATTCTCTTCCTGCTGGTGGTGGCCGGGTATTTCCTGGGCGCTGCCGTGCATCTGCTGGGCGTGGTCACGGCCAAACCCGGGCTGCGCCGGGCCGGCTGGCTGCTCACGGTTGGCGGATTTGTCTGCCATACCCTCGATCTGGCGGCGTTGCTCGTGGTCGAAGGCGGCATGGCCTTTTTGTCCGGGGAATTCTATTTCAGCCTGCTGGCCTGGAGCCTGCTGCTGATCTGCCTGTTTTTGTGGTGGCGGCTTCGCCTGGGGATGCTTGGGCTGCTCGCCTCCCCCCTGGCCCTGTTCCTGTTTCTGTCCTCCCAGGCCGTGACTGCGGCCCGGATGCCGCTCCCAAAGGCCCTGGGGGGCCTCTTTTTCGGGCTGCATATCGGGGCGCTCTTTCTGGCCATAAGCCTCCTGGCCAT
Source organism: Desulfovibrio sp. TomC (assembly GCF_000801335.2). NCBI lineage: Bacteria > Pseudomonadati > Thermodesulfobacteriota > Desulfovibrionia > Desulfovibrionales > Desulfovibrionaceae > Desulfovibrio > Desulfovibrio sp. TomC. Next base: position 251,519 of record NZ_JSEH01000004.1, on the reverse strand, counting down.
GGCCAGCGGAGCCGGGGCGGCCTATCTCTATCTGGAACGCAAGATCAAGACCAAAGAGAAGCTTGGCGGCTTTGCCAAGGCCCTGCCGGCCCTTTCCACCTGCGATACCGTCAACCGCTGGGCGGTGGCAGCCGGTTTTCCGCTCTACACCCTGGGCCTGCTCTCGGGCTTTGTCTGGGCCAAGCTCACCTGGAACCGTATCTTTTCCTATGATCCCAAGGAAGTGACAGCCATCTGCATCTGGATGCTGTTCGCCTTTCTGTTCCATCAGCGTCTGATGTTGGGCTGGCAGGGACGCAAACCCGCCCGCATGGCCATCTGGCTGTTCGGGTTGACCCTTGTGTCCATGCTGGTCATCAATTTCTTCATGCCCACACACCATAGTTTTGCGCGATATATCGATGGAGCATCAGATTTACCTGTTTGGCCTCAACCATAAGACCGCCGGCGTAGAAATTCGGGAAGCGTTTGCCCTGGGTGAACGTCCGAAACTCGGCGAACTTCTGGTTCATGGCGAGGCACGCCTGCGTGAGGTGCTGGTTCTTTCCACCTGTAACCGGGTGGAAGTGCTGGTGGCTGACGCCGTGGGGCGCGATCCCAAAGCCGCTGTTCTTGCGGCCTGGGCCGAGCAGTGCGGCCAGAATCCGGCCACCCTGGCCCCGCATCTCTATGCCCACGAGGGGCTGGCCGCGGTGGAGCATCTGTTTTGCGTGGCCTCGGGCCTGGACTCCCTGGTCCTTGGCGAACCGCAGATTTTGGGGCAGCTCAAGGCCGCCTACCGCTACGCGGTCGCCTCCCACACCGCCGGGGTCATCACCAACAGGCTGTGCCACAAGGCTTTTTCCGTGGCCAAGAAGGTGCGGACAGCCACCGGCATCGGGGCCAGCGCCGTGTCCATCAGCTATGCGGCCGTGGAACTGGCCAAACGCATTTTCGGCGAGATGGCCGGCAAAAAGGCCATGCTGGTCGGGGCCGGGGAGATGGCGGAACTGGCCGCCATGCACCTGCTCAATGCCGGGGTGTCGGAAATTCTCGTGGCCAACCGCACCTATGCCCGGGCCGAGGAGCTGGCCGGACGCTTCAAGGGCCGGGCCGTGGCCTTTGAAGAGTTCATCACGCGTCTGCATGAGGTGGATATCGTCATCAGCTCCACCGGCGCGCCCCATGTGGTCATAAAGGCCCGGGACGTGCGCGGCGTGCTCAAGGCCAGACGCCACAAGCCCATGTTTTTCATCGATATCGCTGTGCCGCGCGATATTGATCCGGACATCAACAGCCTGGACAACGTCTATCTCTACGATATCGACGATCTCCAGGAAGTCGTTGAGGAAAACCTGGCCCAGCGCCGCGAAGAAGCGGCCCGGGCCAGGGATATCATCGGGTTGCAGGTGGAACGCTTCGGCGAATGGCTCAAATCCCTGGCCATAAAGCCCACTATCGTGGATATGTTGGGAGCCGGCGAAACCATTGCCCGTCGGGAACTGCAAAAGACCCTGCGCCGCCTTGGACCGGACGTCTCCGAGGAGACCCGGCTGGCCGTGGAAACCCTGTCCCTGTCCATCAGCCGCAAGCTGCTCCATGAGCCTATTGCGTTTCTCAAGCGCCGGGCCAAGGAAGATCACGGGGAACGGTTTATCGACCTCACCCGACGCATGTACAACCTGGACCGCGAGAAAGTCCCCAAGGACGCCCACGCGGACCGCAAACCGCCGAAAGACGCCGATGATGCCGGTGACTTCGACGCGACGGATGCAAGCGAGTAAACCATGCGATCCTATCTGATCGATGAAGTATCCGCCGACAATATGGAGCAGATCGAGCGCAACCTGGCCGAAAAAGGCTTCAAGGGGCCGCTTGACCATATTTACTACATCCCCTTCCCCCAGGAGATGCTCAACGACGAACAACAGCAGCACTATGACGAGTGCGGACCCTACATGCTCGTCCTGGAAACCGGCCGCAACTGGCTCAAGCTCGAACTGCTCGTGCGCGGCCGCGGCAAACTGCGTTGTTCCTGCATCAGCTACTGCACCCCGGAGCAGCGCCAGCAAATGATCGATTTCCTGGACAACTTCATCCGGGAACTTGACATTCCGGCCTAGGCCCAAGGCCCTGGAAGATGCTTTGGCGTTTTCCAGGGCGCTCAAAGCGCCTTCTTCTCCCGCTGTGCCGGGGCGGGCCAGGCAGGCCCCGGGTGCAGCCCACAGGCGCAACCACCCCGGCTACGCTTTGCCCCCACCATGGGCCGCCCCCTATGCACACCACTTCGCCGCCTGATCCGTCTCCGGCCCCAGCCCCGGATAGCCGCCTGACCCTGGCCGCGCTGCCCCCCCGGGCCGCCCGGCTGAGTCTGGCTGTGGCCCGGTTTCTGACCGGCCCATGCGGCCACGATCCGGCCGGCGCGACCTGGATCGTGGCCCTGTCCGGCGGGCCGGATTCCACGGCCCTGCTCGCCATGGCTGTGGTCCTGGCTCCGCGCCTTGGCCTGGCCAACCTCGTTGCGGCCCATCTCGACCATGGCCTGCGCCCGCAGTCCGCAGCCGAAGTCCAGGCGGTCCAGGCCCTGTGCCAGGGGCTGGGGGTTTCCCTGCACACCTGCCGCACCGATGTGGCCGCCCTGGCCCGGGAGAGCCGCACCGGCCTGGAAGACGCCGGCCGGCAGGCCCGCTATGCCTTTTTCAGCGAGCTGCGTGCCGCCTCTCCCAACGCCTGGACCCTGACCGGCCACCAGTTAAACGACTTGGCCGAGGACCAGTTCATGCGCCTGACGCGCGGCGCAGGCTGGCCGGCCCTGGGCGGCATGCCCGCCGTCGATCCGGACCGGCGCATCCTGCGGCCGCTGTTGCTCACGCCCCGAAGGGCCATCGACGCCTTTGTGGCCGCCCTCAAACTGCGGACGCTTTGCGACCCGTCCAACACCGACCCGGCCTTTCTGCGAAACCGCGTGCGCCAAACCATGCTGCCGGCCGCCCTGGCCGAAAATCCCCGCTACCTGGGCGCGGCCGCCCGCCTTTGGCAGCAGGCCCGCCTGGATGCCGACTTCTTCGCCACCACCCTGCCGCCGGTCCCGGACCCGACCCGATTATCCCGATCGCTTCTGGCAACCGCCCACCCGGCCACCCGGTTGCGGCTCTACCGCCGAGCCCTGGCCGCGCTGGGTCCGGGTCAGGCCCTGGCCGACGGACTCTTCGCCCTGGACGACGCGGTCAACCGCCGGGCCACCGGCCGCATATTTCAGTTTCCAGGCGGCAAGGCAGCCCGCATTACCCCCGAAGGTCTGGTCTTTTCCCGGCAGCCGAATGGTCGGCCCGGACGGGAATCACCATTGACAGGGCTGGCCCGCGGGGGTAATGAGGCCGATTGTGAAAAATCAAACATGGAGGCAGTCCCGGTGAATATCCTCACTTTTGGTCCCAACGGCAGCGGCAAGGGCACCCAGGGTTCCCTGGTGAAAAAGAAGTACAATCTGGCCCACATCGAGTCCGGGGCGATCTTCCGCGAACATATCGGCGGCGGCACCGAACTTGGCATGAAGGCCAAAGCGTTCATCGACAAGGGTGAGCTGGTCCCCGACGACATCACCATCCCCATGATCCTTGAGACCTTGAAGGCCAAGGGCGGCAACGGCTGGCTGCTCGACGGTTTCCCGCGCAACATGGTTCAGGCCGAGAAGCTCTGGGAAGCCCTGCAGAAGGAAGGCATGAAGCTCGATTACGTCATCGAGATCCTGCTGCCCCGGGAAGTGGCCAAAAACCGCATCATGGGCCGTCGCCTGTGCGCCAATGATCCCAACCACCCCAACAACATCTTCATTGACGCCATCAAGCCCAATGGCGATGTCTGCCGGGTGTGCGGCGGCGCGCTGAAAAGCCGCTCCGACGACCTGGACGAAGCCGCCATCGGCAAGCGTCACGACATTTACTACGACACCAAGACCGGCACCCTGGCCGCTGCCTACTTCTACAAGGATCTGGCCGCCAAGGGCCTGACCAAGTACATCGAGCTTAACGGCGAAGGCACCATCGATTCCATTAAGGAAACGCTGTTGGCCCAGCTCGACTAGTCCACCGGAATCCGCCTTGCATGACGGCCCCGGGGGGAATACCCTCGGGGCCGCGTTTTTTTCGCCCAAGGAGACTCCATGGAAAGCGCCCCCTTAAAGCTCGGCCGCATCGCCTACTTAAACGTCTGGCCGCTCTACGAAGCCCTGATCCCGGCCTTTCCCGAAGGCCCGGACCTCACCTATGTCCCCGGCCATCCAGCCGAACTCAACACGGCGCTGGCCAACGGAACCATCGACGCCGCTCCGGCCTCGGCCTTTGCCTATCTGGCCGATCCGGCCGCCTTCACCCTGCTGCCCGACCTGTGCATCCGGGCGGCCGCCGGCCCCATCCAGAGCGTGCTGCTCCTCTCGCCCGTCCCCCTGGCCGAGCTGCCGGACCATCTGGCCCAAACCGGCGGGGCCATCCAGCTTTCCGGGGCCTCGGCCAGTTCCAATGCCCTGCTCCGGGTGCTGTGGCGTTTTGCCTGGGGCTACAGCGAACCCCGCTTCGAACTGGTGGCTCCGGGCACCGGCTTTGACCGGGGCATGCCCTTTGTGGAAATCGGCGATCTGGCCCTGCGCCTCTACCTCGCGCCGCCCCCGGGCTGGCACGTGATCGACCTCGGCCAGGCCTGGCAGGAGTTCGCCGGCACGCCGTTTGTCTTTGCCTTGTGGATCGTGCGCGAGGGCCTGGCCGGACGGCCGCTGGCCACGCTTGACCGGGTGCGTCGCGCCCTTGTGGCAATCAATAACGACCTGCCCAAGCGCCTGCCCGGGCTGGTTCGCGCCCCGTCGCTGCCGGACTGGATTTCAGCCGAAGCGCTCCTCGCCTATTTCCGGGTGGTCAACTACGACTTCGACGCCGCCGCAGCAGCCAGCCTCCTGCTTTTTGCCCACCACTGCCGCGAACTCGGCCTGATCCGGGCCGTACCGGGACTGCGCTTTGCGGTGTAATGGCGAGGGATGAAGAGGGGAGGAGAAAAGAATGCTCCGGCGGCCAAAGGGCAGTGCCCTTTGGAATCCCACCTGGGGTTCGTTTGATTTGACCGAGTACGCTGCCAACTCGGCGGGCGGAAATGAGGCAAAAGAAGATAGGAAAAGAGGCAGGGCCGTAACCTGCGGTGGTAGACCTTGACGAGAACCACCGGAGCTCCGGCGGCCGGGGGGATGATCACCCCGGCCCCCTGCAACGAGAGAAGTTTTCGAGGGGGGGGTGGGGGCTAGGCTGGCAAACCGATTGCGCGGACCGGGACAGACGGCGCTTGGGCGATGCGTCTGCCGGCGCCTGGAACCGGGCGCCGGCCCGGCAAGACACGAACGCACGCCGCAGCCCGAGGGACGCAGTCAGTCAAGAAAAGCAGCGGCCCGCGATCAGCAGCAGGGCAGGCCGAGCATTTCCGAACGCCGGGCCTGGATAAGCAGATCGGTCAGCAAGATGGCGTCGAGTTCGCGGAAGATGCTCTCCGTGGCCCTGGCCCAGATTTGTCGGGTGATGCAGTCCGAGGAGATCAGGCACACCTCGGGACAACCGACGCATTCCGTCAGTTCCGGACGGCTTTCCAGCGCCCGCACCACGTCGCCAACCCGGATCTGGTCTGTCCCAACAGCCAGCACATGCCCGCCTTTGGGGCCGCGCTTGCTGTTGATGAACCCGGCTTTCTTGAGCGCCCGGATCAGTTGCTCCAAATATTTGACGGAGATATTCCGCCGTTTGGCAATGTCCTGAATACGGACCGGACCATCCTCGCCGTGTAAGGCGATGTCTAAAAGCATGCGCAAGCCGTAACGGCTTCGCGTGGTGAGCTGCATGGGCCGATTTCCTCTTGTCCTGATTTTGTGCAAAAGCGAACAAGGGACCCTAGCAAATTCATTTCCGAATAGCAAAACCGGTCTGCACGGATCGGCTATCAGCCTGCAACCAGGGCAAAGCGCGGCCTGGCGGGCCGTTCCCGCCATGCGCCGCGTCGCAGGGTCTCGCGGGAGATCCGCCCGGAGACGGGAATTCCCCACGACAAGACGCACCGGCTGCAAATTTTCCCCTGAGCCCGAAGGATGAACACGTCCATATACTCGATCTGCTGCCCACACACGGCGCAATGTTTGCCGTCCATACCCGGCCTCCCTGGGACAATCCTGCCCACGGGGAGACGCCATCAAGATTCATGCCGTGGCCGGCTCAGGGCTTTTGTTGCGCCTCCCGATCAGGGCCACCAGGGCCACCCTGCCCGTCTCCGGACCGTCCCCGCCCCGGCAGCCGCATCGCAAGCGTCACCTTGCGCCAGCCGCCGCCCGTGGTCAGGCTGTCAAATCCCCAGCGCAGCCAGCGCAACAATGACCAGGCCAGCCACAAGGCCCACAAAAGCATCACTCCGCGAAAGACCAGCAACGGCACGGTAACAGCCGAACAGGTCGGCGTCAGCCCGGCCACCCGGTCGAAAGTCCAGGCCAGCATGGTCGCTGTGGAACCGTTGCCCGCCACCTGCATCCGGGGGAGGCCGAGCAGTCCTGTGCCCAGCGTCTCGTAGAGCGCCTCGAAGCCGGCCAGGGCGAGCAACACGAGCAGGGCCTGGGTGATGTTAAACACCACCGTTCCGCCAGAGATGGGATGCCGCCTGCGCCAGCTAAGGGCCGCGATCCAGGCCACGGCCAGCAGGAAATTGGCCGGCGTGGCTTGGCTGAGGCCCAGAGCGTACGCCAGCCAGCCCAGCCGGGTCAGCGGCGTGTCCCTGAGGCAGGAAAGGCCCAACCCAATGGCCGCAACTGCCGCCAGCCAGCCCCAGAACAGGACCGCCGGAGCCAGGGGAGTGGCCCCGCGCACGGCCAATAGCCAGCGCTCAGCCGGCAGTTCCAGGGTCACGGCCACATTGGTTCCCGGGATTCCCAGATCCACGGCCGGCGTTTCGGTCAAAAAGCCAAGCGGCGTGCGCTCCCGCAGGTTCAAAACGACTTCCGTCACCCCTGGCGGCAGGGCAAAGCCGACTTCGCCGGCCTCGCCCGTGGGCAGCGTTTCGCGGCCGGCCACGGTCAGCCGGGTCACTTCCGCACCGGCTGGCAGCTTCACCGCATGGCGCGCCCCCTTGGCCGAGCGAAAGGCCATGGACAAGGTCGCGTCGCGCATTTGCAGCCCCTGGCGTACGGCCAGCCCGGCCCGTTCCAGGGTAAGGTATTCGCCCGGAGCGATTTCCGGCCGGGTGACGGCAATCGTCAGGCTCTCGCCGGGCCAGGGCAGAAACCGGGGGGCATAGCGCCCGTCCGGGGACAGCCAGGCCACGGGCGGCAGGCCCGTGAAAACAACATTGTAGAGCGCGGCGGCGGCAACGGTCCAGGTTTCGACCAGGGCGTCGTTGGCCGGCGCGGTCAGGACCAGTCTGGGGACGGCCGGCAGCTTGGACCGCCAGGCGACCCGATCCTGGCCCGGAGCAAAGCTGACCACGGCCTGTCCGCCCGTAACCGACACCCCGGCGGCGTCCGGCAACTCGCCGGCCACGAGCGGCACCGAGGCCACGGCCGTGACGCCAGCCGGCGACAGGCGCACCACCTCGGTTGCGATTTCAAAGGTGAGGCCGAAATTCAGACTGCGCCGGATCTCGAAAAAAGCCGGGATATCGACGCCGGCAGGGCCAGCCTTGACCGGGCCTGCCGGGGAGGTTGTCTCGGCCTGGGTCAGTTCCAGGGGACCGGTCAGTACACCCCGGTCATCCAGGCCGCGCACCCGGTAGCCCGCTGCCGCCACCCGCACCCGGCCCGGGGAGAGCGGCGCGGCAATGGTGAAAGAGACCGCCTGGGGAGCCGGCCCGGACAGGATCAGACTGTGGCTGCCCGGTTCGAGCAGGACGGACAACGCCCCGTCCTGGCGCACCAAGGCCGCAGCCGGCTTGCCGTCCACGGCAACCGTTGCCGGACGCCAGTCTTCGGAAACGACCGGCAGCGGCGCAACCGACCGGACCGCGGCGTCAAGGGCCGTGGTCAGCGTCAGGATGCCGCCCTCCAGGCGCACATCGAGCCCAGGACTGCCCAGGCAGTGGGGCAGACAACGCGGCGGCTCGACCAGCCGCGCTCGCAGGCTGTCGAGCAGTTCCCGGGGGGGGAAATCCGCCGCCGAAGCCACCGTCGCACTGCTGGCCAAAACCAGCAGTAACAGTATTGCCGCCGCGCCGGCCGACGCGGCCAGACGGCGCACCCGCTCCCGATCAAACAGCACAACCAAGGCCACGCCCAAAAGAATCACCCGGGCAAAGCCCAGCAGCATGGAGACCACCGGCGGCATGAGGGTGAGGCGGAAGGTTTCGCCGGCCGCCACCGGCCCGCGCCAGGACAGGCCCACTGCGGCAAAATTCCAGGTCGGCATGGCCGGGCCGGTCTGGATGAGCGCATTGGGGTCAAATTCCAGCCGATCCGTGGCCTCCGGCGGCTGCCCAGCCGCACCGGCCATGGCCCGCATGGGCATGGCGTCCTTGGCCTTGGCCCGGGGAGCCGACGGAACCGGGGCCGGCATGGCCTCGTTGGTGGAGGCCTGCCGCTGCAACTCGGCCATGACGACCGGCGACCCCGGCCCGATCTGCGGGGCCACGGCCAGACGCAGTTCCCGGGTGATGAAAGGCACGGCCAGGACGACCAGCGAGAGCATCGACAGGATAAAAAGCGTCAGGGCCAGACGCCGAAAGGCCGGATGCCCGGACAACCGCTCCACGTCCCCGGCCGCCCGCAAAAGGCCGAGACCGGCCAGGACGAAAATCCAGACCGCCGTCGGCGCATTCGGCTCATGCCAGGACAGGAGTAAAAAAAGCCCAAGCGCCACCCCGGCCCAAACCCCACGCAGGGAAAAGGCGGCCACGGCCAGCAAAAAAACCAGGAACAGGTCCAGAAGCGTCCAACGCGACAGCAGCCCGCCGGTCACCGTATCCGGCCCGGACGCTGCAACAAGCGACCAACCCGGCGGCAGATGGAGCGTGGCCGTCACCCGTTCAAACTCCCGATCATAGCCCCCGGCCGGAATGGCGGCCGAAACATCGGGATAGCGGGCCCGGGCCGCGAGATTGACGTGGGACTGGCGCAGCTCGACGCCGGACAGCCCGTCCTCGCCCAGACGCACCACGGGCTGGTCCTGGCCAGAGGCCGTAACCCGGCCAAGCTCCCCGGGAGCCAGCATGGCCATGGTCCAACTGCGCCGGTTCTCCCCGACCACGGCGTCGCGCACGGACAGGCCCTGGCCGGAAAAATCGAGCCACAGTTCCCGCGACAAGGTCAGGGCGTCGCGGCCAAGGGGCGCTCCCCGGCCGAGTTCCGCCAGGGTCAGCGTGGCTCCGGGAGCGGCGGCAAAGGTGGCAAAGGCCTGCCAACCCCCGGGCACGTCAGCGGTTTTGGGATCAATGCCAGGCAGGCCTTCGGGCCGGACCTCGCGGATCTCGCCGGCGCGAAAGGACCAGATTTCCCGGCCGTAGGGACAGGCCGCCGGTCCCACCTGGGCGATTTTTCCCGGATAGCGGGCCACCACCTCGACCTCGTAGCGACCGGGGCCGGCATCCAGGACCACTGACCCGTCCGGCCCAAGGCTGGCCGGCACCGGAGAGCGAACGGCCTGGGGCAGGCTCCCGGCCGGCACGGCCCCGGCCAGGGTGACGCTGCGGGCCAGTCCGGAAATTTCCAGACGATAGAGCGTGGTCACGGTGACAGGGACCCCGTCGCCAATCAGACGGAAAACCCGCACCGTCTCGCGGTTTTGTACCGGTTTCGGAGATTGGGCCGGAGCCAGGCGCAGTTCGCCGGCCGGGGAAATTGCCACCGGCACCGGCACGCCCCCCCGGGACAGATGCACCACGCCGACATCGGGCGGCAGGCGCAAGCTGGCGGGCTGGATGTTCCAGGCGATGCGCCCGGTCAGGATATACTCTCCGGCTGGCAGCCAGACCTGCGGCCCCGACGGCCCGTCCGTCACCGGCACGGGAGCCCCGCCCTGGCGCACGGCCAAGGTCCAGGCCCCGTCGCCGTGGGGCAAGGCCACCGTCCCTTCGTCAAAAAGACGCACGGCAAAGGTCATGTCCGCGCCGTCGCCAGTGACGTCCAGGTCCAGGCGGGTGGGAAAGCGGCAGATCCGCGCATCCGGTTGGTTGCCCTGGGGCGGACACAGCTTTTCACTTGCCCCGTAGAGGGCAAAGCCCGTCCAGGGAGCCAGGGCCGGGGGCACCTCCGGCCCGGCCCAAGCCAGGGCCGAAAGGCCGCAGACCAGACTCGCCGTCGCCAGCACAAAAAGGCTGCGCCACACAGTTCCCATACCTACCTCCCGGGACGGCCAAAACCGCCAGTCTGTCTGCTATGGGCCAAATCCCCCCCAAAGGCAACGCACCCCTTCACTGCTCCCTTCCCTCCCGGCACAATCGGCATTATGGCAAGGACGCACCATGGCCGGCAATATGTCCGGCCGATCCGCGAGGAAAACATGTCCGACACTGCTGCTTTCGTCCCGCTTCTCCTTGACTGGTTTGCCGCCAACCGCCGCGATCTGCCCTGGCGGCGCGACTACGATCCCTACAGCGTCTGGGTGTCGGAAATCATGGCCCAGCAGACCCAGATGGATCGGGTGGTGCCCTATTTCACCCGCTTCATGGCCCGCTTCCCAACGGTTGCCGCCCTGGCCCGGGCCGATGAAAACGACGTGCTCAAGGCCTGGGAGGGCCTGGGCTATTACAGCCGGGCCAGGAATCTGCTGGCCGCGGCCCGGATACTTGTCGCGACGCATCAGGGGACGCTGCCGGCGGCCTATGACGCCATCCGCGCCCTGCCCGGCGTTGGCGACTACACGGCCGGGGCCGTGGCCAGCATCGCCTTTGGCCTGGATGCCGTGGCTGTGGACGCCAACGTCATGCGGGTGCTGGCCCGGGTGGGCGACATCGATCTCCCGGTCAAGGAGCCGGCCGGCAAGGCCCGGGTGGCGGAACTGGCCCGGGAGCTTTTGCCGACCGGCCGGGCCCGGGACTATAATCAGGCGCTCATGGAACTGGGCGCGCTCATCTGCCGGCCAAAAAATCCCGATTGCCCGGCCTGCCCGGTGGCCGCCGTGTGCCAGGCCAGACATCTCGATATTGTGGCCGATCGCCCGGTCTTGAGCAAAACCCCGGACATCACCCCGCTCTTGGTCGCCACCGGGGTGCTGGTCCATGCCGGCCGGGTGTTCATTCAAAAGCGCCTGCCGGTCGGAGCCTGGGCCAATATGTGGGAATTCCCGGGCGGGCGCATCGAAACAGGCGAAACCCCGCAGGAAGCAATTATACGGGAATTTGCCGAGGAAACGGCCTTTCCCGTGGAGGCCTCGGCCAAGCTGGCCGTCATCCGCCATGGCTATACCACCTATCGGGTGACGCTTCACTGTTATCTGCTGCACCTTCCGAGCAGTTACGATCCCAGCATCACCCCGATCCCGACGCTGACAGCGGCCCAGGAAAGCCTGTGGCTGGCCCCCGGCGAGCTCGCCCGGTATGCCTTTCCAGCCGGTCACCGCAAGCTCATCGACCAATTGACCGCCAGTTTATGGCTGACGTAGACAAATCGGAACACGTCTCCGGTTGATACGTCTTGACTCCGAAGCGCGCGCTTGCCATGACCCCAAAACACCTGCAAAATGGGAGTTTCATGAGCGATTCACTGCACGCCCTGCGTATTTCCGGCGACGACAAGGCCACTTCCGGCGGTCCGCGGCGTCGCCGACGCCGCTGGCCTTTTCTCCTGGCTTTGCTCGTTGCTGCCGCCGTTGTCTTCTGGATGCTGTCGCCGCGCACTTTTGTGGTCGAGGCGGCCACCGTTGGCCTGGCCTACCCTTCGCGCACCATCACCACGCTGACGGCCAGCGGCTATATCGTGGCCCAGCGCAAGGCGGCGCTCGCCACCAAGGCCACGGCCCAGCTCGTCTGGCTGGGTGTCGAGGAAGGCAGCCGCATCAAAAAGGGCGACATCCTGGCCCGCCTGGAAAGCGCCGACGTGGAAGCGGCCCGTAAGCTCGCCACCCACGAAGTAAGCGCCGCCCGGTATCAGATCGCCTCGGCCGAGGCCGAACTGGCCGACGCCAAGCTGCTCCATGCCCGCATGAAACAGCTGACCCGCGGCGACTACGTGGCCCGGTCCGAGTTTGATATTGCCAAGGCCCGGCTGGACAAGGCCGAAGCCGCCCTGGCCCAGGCCAAAGCCACCCTGGCCGCCCGCAACGAAGCCCTGCGCAAAGCCGAGGCCGAACGCGGCTACACCGACCTCGAAGCCCCGTTCGACGCTGTGGTGCTCACCAAAAACGCCGATATCGGCGACATCATTTCGCCTCTTGGGGCCTCGTCCACGTCCAAGGCCGCCGTGGTCACCATTGCCGACATGGGGTCGCTGGCCGCCGAAGTGGACGTCTCGGAATCGAGCATCGAGAAAGTCACTGTGGGCGAGCCCTGCGAGATCATTCTCGACGCCATCCCCGGCGAACGCTTTCCCGGGGCTGTCCACATGATCGTGCCCACGGCCGATCGCACCAAGGCCACCGTGCTGGTCAAGGTGCGCTTCACGAAACTTGATCCCCGGGTGCTGCCGGAAATGAGCGCCAAGGTGGCCTTTCTTTCCCGGCCGCTGACCCCGTCCGAAACTGCGCCCCGGGTGGCCGTGCCGGCCTCGGCCGTCATCAGCCGGGGCGGAGTCGACGCCGTCTTTGTCATGAAAGACGGCAAGGCGCTGCTGACCCCGGTGAGCCTGGGCGAGGCCCTTGGCGACATGCGGGCCGTGACCGAAGGCGTTGCGGTGGGCCAGAAAATCATCCTCTCGCCGCCGGACAAGCTGCAAAACGGCGACGCCGTGGCCCTGGCCGAGGGCTAGCCATGGATCGGCCGCTCATCGCAATTTCCCACCTGTCCAAATCCTATCGTCGCGGCGATCAGGTCATTGCGGTCCTGACCGACATCACCTTTGACATCGCCGCCGGGGAATTCCTGGCCCTGATCGGCCCGTCCGGGTCCGGCAAATCCACCCTGCTCAACTGTATCGCCGGCATCGATTCCGTGGACTCGGGCAGTATCGAGGTGGCCGGCACGGACATCGCCACCATGAGCGAGGGCGAACTGGCCACTTGGCGAAGCCGGCACGTGGGCTTTATTTTCCAGTTCTACAATCTCATCCCGGTGCTCACCGCCCTGGAAAATGTGGAATTGCCGCTGCTTTTGACCACCCTTTCGGCCGGGCAGCGCCGCGACCACGCCCTGGCCGCCCTGGCCGCCGTGGGCCTGTCCGACCGCACCGACCACAAGCCGTCCCAGTTGTCCGGCGGGCAGCAGCAGCGTGTGGCCATTGCCCGGGCCATCGTCACCGATCCGGACATCATCGTGGCCGACGAACCAACCGGCGACCTGGACCGGCAATCCGCCGCCGACATCATGGCCCTTTTGGGCCGGCTCAACGCCGAACTGGGCAAGACCATCGTCATGGTCACCCACGACCACCGCGCCGCCGAAGCGGCCCATCTCGTGCGGGAGCTGAACAAGGGCGAACTGCGTGCTGCTCCTTAGGCTCATCCTCAAAAACGCCTTCCGCCACCGCCTGCGTTCGATCCTGACCATCGTCGGCATCACCATCGCGCTCCTGGCCTTCGGCCTCCTTCGCACGGTGCTCGACGCCTGGCACGCCGGAGTGTCGGCCTCCTCGGCCAATCGTCTGGTCACCCGAAACGCCGTCTCCCTCACCCAGCCCCTGCCCTACGCCTACAAGGGCCGCATCCGGCAGGTGACGGGCGTTGACATCGTGGCCGCCGGCAGCTGGTTTGGCGGCGTTTATCTGGATGAAAAGAATTTTTTTGCCAACTTTGCCATCGAGGCCGACGATTTCTTCCGGCTCTACCCCGAACTGCTCGTCAGCCCCGTGGAACAAAAGGCCTTCGCCGCCGACCGCAAAGGCGCGATTATCGGGCGCAAGCTGGCCGATCGGTTCCACTGGCGCATTGGCGACACCGTGACCCTTCGCGGCACCATCTATCCCGGCCAGTGGCCGCTGACCATCCGGGCCATCTACAAGGGCGCGCGCCCGGATACCGACGAGACGGTGCTCTATCTCCACTGGAGCTATCTGGACGAGACCATGAAAAAACGCGCCCCGGACCGGGCCGGGCACACCGGCTTTTTCATGATCGGCATCACCGACGCCACCCGGGCTGCGGAAATTTCCAAAGCCATCGATACCCTTTTCGTCAATTCCCAGGCCGAGACCCTCACCGAAACCGAACGGGCCTTCCAACTCGGCTTCGTGTCCATGAGCGAGGCCATCCTGTTGGCCATTACCGCCGTGTCCTACGTGGTCATCCTGATTATCCTGGCCGTGGCCGCCAACACCATGGCCATGTCGGCCCGGGAGCGGCTGGGGGAATTTGCCGTCCTCAAAACGCTCGGGTTTCGCGGCCCGACCCTGGCCGGAATGCTCGTGGCCGAATCACTCATCCTGTCCCTGGCCGGCGCTGCCCTGGCCATGGCCCTGCTCCCGCCCCTGGCCCAGGGCTTTGCCACGGGGCTGGCCCAGTATTTTCCGATTTTCTTCGTCTCCCGGGAAACCGTCGTTCTCGGCTTCACCTTCGGCCTCCTGGTCGGCCTTTTGGCCGCCGTCATCCCGGCGGCCCGGGTCAGTTCGGTGCGCATCGCCGACGCCTTCCGGAGGATCGGCTGATGGCCGTGCCCCTGTCCTATTCCTGGCGCAATCTCAAAACACGCCGGCTGACCACGGCGCTCACAGCCGGCGGCATGGCGCTCGTGGTGTTCGTCTTCACGGCCACCCTCATGCTGGCCGAAGGGCTGCGCCAGACCCTTGTTTCCACCGGCTCGCCCGGCAACGCCATCGTCCTTCGCAAAGGTTCCGAGACCGAAGTGCAAAGCGGCATCGAACGGGTGGCCGCCTCGGCCATGACCACCCGGCCGGAAATTGCCCTGGGCGGCGACGGCCAGGGCCTTTACGCCCGGGAATCGGTGGTGCTGATCGGCCTGACCAAAAAATCCACCGGCAAGGTGTCCAACGTGGTCATCCGGGGCACCCAGCCGGCCTCCCTGGCCCTGCGGCCGCAAGTGCATCTGGTTTCCGGGCGGCTGCCTCGTCCGGGCACCCCGGAAATCATCGTGGGCAAGGCCGTGGCCAAGGGATTTAGGGGGGCGGAAATCGGGCAGCATTTGCGCTTTGGCAAGCGGGAGTGGCCCATCGTCGGCATCTTCGACGCCGGCGCTACCGGCTTTACCTCGGAAATCTGGGGCGACGCCGACCAGCTCATGCCGGCCTTTGGCCGAAACGCCTATTCCATTGTGCTGGCCGGGCTGCGCGAACCCGGACTTTTTGCCGCCTACAAGGAGGCCATCGAGGCCGACCCCAGGCTTCAGGCCGAAGTCTGGCAGGAGACGCGCTACTACGAGAAGCAGTCGGACATGATGCGCAAATTTTTAACCGTGCTCGGCGTGTCGCTCACCCTGATCTTTTCCCTGGGGGCCATGATCGGGGCCATGATCACCATGTATTCCTCAGTGGCCGGACGGGTGGCCGAGATCGGGACCTTGCGGGCCATCGGCTTTACGCGCGGAGCCATCCTGACGGCTTTTCTCATGGAATCGACCCTGCTTGGCCTTTTAGGCGGCCTGGCCGGGGTGGGACTGGCAGCGGGCCTGTCGTTTGTGACCTTTTCCACCACCAATTTTCAGACCTTTTCCGAACTGTCCTTCCAGTTCTCGCTGACCTCCTGGATCATCGGCCTGTCCCTGGGATTTTCCGTCTTTATGGGCGTGGTCGGCGGTTTCCTGCCGGCCGTGCGGGCCTCGCGCATGAACATCGTCGAAGCGCTGCGCGAAGCGTAGGGGAAGAAAGAAGAAAAGGCAGGAGATGCCTCCGGCGGCGGGGGGATGATCCCCCCGGACCCCTGCAATAGAAGAAGTTTTAGGGGGACTGCGTTCCAGCGGGACAGGCCCCCCAAAAAAACTTGCCTTCCAGGTGGGATTCCAAAGGGGTCACCCCTTTGGCCGCCGGAGGCATTCTTACGGAAAGGGCAGCACAATCAGATGGCGCTGGCCCCGGCTTCCCCGGTGCGGATACGCACGGCCTCGCCCATATTGACGACAAAAATCTTGCCGTCGCCCACCTGCCCGGTCCAAGCGGCCTCACGGATGGCGGCAGCCAGCTCGGCCACGCGGCTCGCCTCAGCCACCAGGGTGATTTTGATTTTGGATTCGAAATCCGCTGTGGATGCCGCCTCCCGGCAGGCCCCTTCATGGCAGCGCTGCCGGCCAAAGCCCTGGACCGCATCAACTGTCATGCCCCCCACGCCCAATTCCGTCAGCTTGGCCTCAACCGCTTCGAGCTGCGATGGCCGGATGATGGCTTCAATGCGCTTCATTCCGCTCCCGGACTGTCCTGCCGCCACATCGGTTTTCGCGGCGGCAGGACATGTAAGGCTTTCGGCAGTTACTCGCCGTAGGCCGCTTCGGTGTGTTCAGACAGGTCCAGACCGATGGTTTCGGCTTGCGGTGTCATACGCAGGCCCATGACCGCCCTGACCGCCGCCAGAATGATCCAGCTGCCGGCAAAAGCGAAGACGCCGACCACGGCAATGGCCAGAAGCTGGATGCCGAGCTGGCCCGGATTGCCGGCCAAGAGGCCGTCGGCCCCGGCCGGGTTCATGACCTTGCTGGCAAAAACGCCAACCAGGATTGAGCCGAGTACGCCGCCGACACCGTGGATGCCGACCACGTCCAGGCTGTCGTCAAAGCGCAGCCGCGCTTTGAGCAGCACTGCTCCGTAGCAGATCAATCCCGCCAATAGACCGATTGTCACGGCCGAAGCCGGCGAGACAAAGCCCGCCCCCGGGGTGATGGTGGCCAGTCCGGCCACTGCGCCGGAAGCCGCGCCGAGCGTGGTCGGCTTGCCGCGATGCCACCATTCGACCCCGCACCACATGGCCATGCCGGCCATGCCGCCGATGTGGGTGGCGGCAAAGGCCCCGGCGGCCACGCCGTCGGCAGCCAGGGCGCTGCCGGCGTTGAAGCCGAACCAGCCAAACCACAAAAGCCCGGTGCCAAGAAGCGTCATGGGCAGGTTATGGGGCACGATCTGATGCTTGCCATGGTCCTTGCGCGGCCCGGTCAGCATGACTGCGGCCAGCGCCGCCGCGCCGCAGGTCAGATGGACCACGATGCCGCCGGCGAAATCCAGCACGCCCATGGTCTTGAGCCAGCCGCCGCTGCCCCAGACCCAGTGGCACACCGGATTATAAATGAGGATGGTCCAGGCCAGGGAAAAAACCAGAAACGGTCCGAAACGCATCCGCTCGGCCACAGCCCCGGTTATAAGCGCCGGGGTGATGGCCGCAAACATGCACTGGTACATGGCAAAGGCGATGTGCGGGATGGTCGGGGCATAGTCGGCATTGGGCGCGGCCCCGACCCCGCCAAGGCCGGCCCAGGCCAGCGACCCGATCCAGCCGCCCAGATCCGGCCCAAACGACATGGAATAGCCGAGATAGATCCACTCGAAGGTGACCAGCGAGATAAGGATGAAACTCTGCATGATGGTGCCGAGCACGTTTTTCTTGCGCACCATGCCGCCGTAAAAAAGAGCCAGTCCCGGGATCATGAGCAGCACCAGGGCCGCGCTTATAAGGACAAAGGCTGTATCGCCACTTTGCAACATGGATCGCCCCCCCAAAAAAGTTTGGCCGGCACTAGCACGGGATCGGGGCTTGAGCAAATATACTGGATTGTAAATTCGACGGCTCTTTGCGCCGTCCAGGCCCTCCTGGCAGGCTGGGCCGCCCCCTGGGCGTTCCGGCCAGCGCGGCCGGCGGAGATGGTCGGGACAGGCTGCCAGCCCCGGCAGCGCCCGGCCAGCTCGGCTATGTCGGGGCGTGATGCGCCTTCAGGCAGAGGGGACGCGACCACTTTGGGCGGCGCAGACGCCAGGACGACCGGAAGCTTCAGCCGAACCGGATGGCCTGGGAAATATTTCACATTTGTAATGCTTGAGGGACAAATCCGCTCCCTCCCGGCTGCGCCGTCGCCGTCCGAAGGACCGGGAGCGGGAAATCTGTCTCCAGGACAGGCAGCACCGGCCATTTTCAAGCCTGGATGCGGCCGGACGGCCATTTTTACCCAAAAATGGAAAATGGTGGCCAGAACGCAGCCATTCCAGGTTTAGCCTGCGGTCGCCAGCGGCAGCAACATTCTTACATACTACATAAGAAGAGATCCTTCGCCCAAAACATCCACGGCTGCCCGCTCCCTCCCTTTCCGCCCTAAGACAGCCCGGCAGCAAAAGGGGCGGCAGGGCTGCAACTGCCCTGCCGCCCCCAAAAAGCGACTCCCCAGGCGGACGGCCGATCTAACCGGCGGCCAACGTCCCCCGATAGTCGTCCAGATTCTTGATCCCCAACTCGTCCATGAGCGCCGGCAGCCGCTCGGCAATGCGAAAGGCCATGTCCGGGCGCATGAAATTGGCTGTGCCGATCTGCACGGCATGGGCGCCGACCAGGATAAATTCCAGTACGTCCTCGGCCGAGCTGATGCCGCCGACGCCGATGACCGGGGCCGACACCGCCTGGCAGACCTGCCAGACGCAGCGCAAGGCCACAGGTTTTATGGCCGGGCCGGACAGACCGCCGATGACGTTGGCCAGCCGTGGCTTTCGGCTGCGGATGTCCACACTCATGCCGGTCAGCGTATTGATGCAGGTGAGCACGTCGGCTCCGCCAAGGACCGCCGCCCGGGCCACGCCCACAATGTCCGTGACGTTGGGCGAAAGCTTGACCCAGACGGGCTTGTCGCCGGCCCGTTTTTTCACGGCCTCGGTGAGTTTGCCGGCCATGGCCGGGTCCTGGCCAAAGGCGATGCCGCCGGCCTTGACGTTGGGGCAGGAAATATTGACCTCAAGGGCGGCCACGCCCTCGGCAGCCGAGAGCACCCCGGCCAGCTCGGCAAATTCCTCGGCGTCGCAGGCGTAGAGATTGGCCACGATGGGCGTCTCGGCAAAAGGCAGGCGCGGCAGCTTGTCGTGCAAAAAGACTTCCACCCCGCAGTTTTGCAGGCCGATGGCGTTTAGCATGCCGCAGGGGGTCTCGGCGATGCGCGGCATGGGATTGCCGGTGCGGGGCCTAAGCGACAGGCCCTTGACCACGATGCCGCCAAGGCCGCGCAGGTCACCGTAGGGCGCAAATTCCATACCGTAGCCAAAGGTCCCGGAGGCGGTCATGACCGGGTTTTTGGCATGCATCCCCGGCAGACGCACACTGGTGTCGGCGCTCATGCGTCCTCCGAAAGGGAAAGTTCCTCGACCCAGAACACCGGCCCCTCGGTGCAGGTCTGGACATACTGCCCCAGGGCGTTTTTCTCCACGCAGCCAAGGCAGCCGCCCACGCCGCAGGCCATGCGGTTTTCCAACGACACCTGGGCCCTGGCCCCGAAACGGCGGGCCAGACGGGCAACCGTCAGCAGAAACGGCCGGGGACCGCAGGCCACAATCAGCCCGCCGGCATACTCGGCCACGGTCTTTTCCAGAAGTTCAATGAAGTTTGGCAGGTCGTCCGGCGTTTTCTCTTCGAAGGCTTCGGCCCGAGCCACGACCTGGGACAGTTCGGAAAAGGGATAACAGGACAGGGGCTGGCGATGGCCGAAGACCAGGGCCAGATTGTGCTGCGCGGGATGGGTGGCGGCGTATTCCACAAAGGGCGCTATGCCCACGCCCCCGGCCAGCATGACGGTGGGGGTGTCCGGCTCAAGACAAAATCCCTGGCCGAGCGGTCCCCAGACCGTTACCCTGTCGCCGGGAACAAGCCGGCACAGGACATCCGTGCCCCGGCCGCAGGCCTGGACAAACAGCGTCAACCGATCCGGGGTCAGCCGGCAGATGGAAAACGGCCGCGGCCAGACCGGGTCCGAACCGAAACAGGCCGGGCGCACCATGACGAACTGGCCGGCCACGGCCGGGGCCAGTCCCGGGTTGTCGAACTCCAGATAATAGCAGCCATACTGCCCGCCCACCGGTCCGGCCGGCGTCACGGACAGGATGGTCAGGTCGCGGCATGCGCCGGAAATACCCACAATCCACCTCGCGTCGAAAAAGATGCAGCCATATACCGCCTTTGCCATTTCTTGTAAAACACACCTGCCAGCCCAAACATTGTCCGGTCCGGCCCGCAGTCCTTGAACTCAGCCGGTCTTGGCCGTAGTGTGGGTCGCAACCGGCGAAATAACGCCACCACGAGGATGTGCATGGCCCAGGATATCGACCGCTCTGACGACGACACCGATTCCGCTGTCCGGACCTTCCCCAAGGGGACCACCATCTTTCGGGAAGGCCAGATCAGCGATGTGGCCTACATCATCAAAAAGGGCCGGGTGTCCATCTACCGCATCTTGAATAATAAGCGGGTCCGCCTGGGCGAGCGCGGACCGGGCGAGATGGTCGGGGAAATGGGCGTCATTACCGCCGATCCCCGGGGGAGCAACGCCGAAGCCCTGGAATACACCGAGGCCCTGGCCTGCGATAAGCGTCTGCTCCAGACCATGCTGCTCAAAAGCCCGCGTCCGGTCCAGCTCCTGACCGGCTACCTGGCCGATCGCGTCCGGGCGCTTTCGGGGCAAATCACCGACCGGCCCTCGGGCGATCCGTTTCTGGCCGTGTGCCGCGTCACCCACCTCGCCTGGCAGGTCGCCTCCAGAAGCGAAAAACCCCAGCTCGACTATGCGGAACTGTCCCGGACCATCAAGGACATTGTGCTTCTGAGCCAAATCGAGATCGACGCCATCTTCGAGCGGCTCAAAAAGCTCCATCTCGTGGCCATAACCGACGTCAAGGGCAATTTCCCCCGCAAAAACATCCTCGGCACGACCAAGCCCGGCCCGTCGTTTGTCAAGGAACGCTCGGTGCGCCTGCCCGATCCGGACACCTTTCTGGCCGTGGCCAAGAACGTGTCCCGCGATGCCCGGGATCGCCAGGACTTCGGCGTGGACCTGGAATTTTGCGACCTTGGCGACTTTGCCCGGGAAGCCGGCTCGTCTCCCGACATCATCATCAAGAAAATCGGCTACGGCGAAATTCCGGAAAAGCTCTTCTTCTTCCATAAATCCGCCAGCCGCGACTACATCGACGCCATGGGACAGGAATTTTTCCGGCAGGCCCGCCGGCCACGGCTGACCGCCGCCGATCTCGAACGCATTGACGACATCACCGCCGTGGACAATGCCACGCTCCAGGAAGTCTTCTCCGTCTTGGGATTTCACAAAGTGGCCGTGCTGGCTGCCATGGCCGGGGACGCCGCCCGCGATAAAATCTACAAAAATCTCTCCAAGAAAATCGCCGGGGTCGTCCGCGAAGAAGCCGCCGCCCTGGCCAACCTCGACGATGACGAGGCTGCCGCTGTGGAACAGGAACTGCTGGAGCGCGTCAAAACCATCAAGGGACTCGCCTCGTGAATATCGCCACCGTCATCGGCATCGTCTTTGGCATCGCCATCCTCGGCCTTGCCACCTACCACTCCACCGACAGCGCCGGCGTGTTTGTCAATTTCCCCGGATTGGCCATCGTCCTTGGCGGGACGCTGGCCTCCACGTTTATCTGTTTCCCGCTTAAGGAAGTCATGCGGGTGTTTAGCACCTTCCTCCTGGCGCTCAAGCGGGAGGAACTCCCCACAGACCATTATATCGAGGAAATCGTAGCCATTGCCCGCGAAGCCAGCGCCCGGGGCAAAATCCATCTGGAAACCGCCCTGCCCGGCATCGAAAACGAATTCCTGCAAAACGCCA
Organism: Desulfovibrio sp. TomC; assembly: GCF_000801335.2. NCBI lineage: Bacteria > Pseudomonadati > Thermodesulfobacteriota > Desulfovibrionia > Desulfovibrionales > Desulfovibrionaceae > Desulfovibrio > Desulfovibrio sp. TomC. The sequence continues at coordinate 229,709 of NZ_JSEH01000004.1, read as the reverse complement.
TCCAGATGCTGGTGGACGGCTACTCTCGCGAAGAAATCAAGGAAATCCTGGAAACCCGGATCGAGCAGACCTACCAGCAGGAACTCTCTTCGGCCGGCATCTACCGAACCATGGCCAAGCTCGCCCCGGCCTACGGCATTATCGGCACGCTGATCGGCCTCATCGGCATGATGCAGTCCATGAGCGTCGGCCTTGGCAATCTCGGCGCGCATATGGCCGTGGCCCTGACCACCACCCTCTATGGCATCTTGCTGTCCAACCTCATCTTCCTGCCCATTGCCATCAAGGTCGAAAAGCGCATCGAGGAGCGCGTCATTCTCATGTGCGTCATCCGGGACGGCACGCTTTTTATCAAGGACAAGACCCCGGCCGCCATCGTCCTGGACAAGCTCAAAGCCTACCTGCCGCCGCGCCGCTGGGCCTCCATCGACCGCCAGGAAGCCCCGAACGAAAACGAGGCCTAAAGCCGCCGGAGCCTCCCCCGGCCCGGCAACAGGACGCAGCCCGCCCCCGCAGGCCGGATTGCCGCCAGAAACCAGAGGACCACACCGCCGTGCTCAAATTGTCGGATCTGCGCAAACGCCGTCAGGAAGAGGAAGACCTCTGGCCCATCTCCCTGGCCGACATGATGACGCTTCTGCTTTGCTTTTTCCTGCTCATCGTGGCCGTCTCCAATGTAGACCTCAACCGCTACGAGCGCGTGGCCGACTCCATGCAGCAGGCCATGGTCCAAAACAAACCCGCCCCCCGTAAGACGCCCGGAGAGTCTCCTACGGCCGTCGCCCGCACCACCCCGGCCCCGCCCGAAAAACCCATGGTGCGCTCCAAGATCAGCCACACCACCCTGACCAGCGAACCCACCCCGCCGCTCGATCTCCCGGCCGCCAAACCGGCCCAGCCCGAGCCGCCCAAAACAACCGACTCCGCCGCAGACCAGCCCAAACCCGAAACACCGGCCGACAAAGCCGCGGCCGAACGCACCGGCCCGACCCGCAAAAGCCTGGACGACATCCGCAAGGAACTCTCCAGCAAACTCGACATCACCGCCGGCGCCGTGGAAGTCAAACCCCGGGACAATGGCGTGGAACTCAACCTGCGCGGCGCAGCCTTCTTCGATCTGGCCAGCGCCGACATCAAGGCCGGCGGGATTCCGCTGTTGCGCGACATCGCCGCCACTCTGGCCGGCACCCCCTACAAGGTCACCGTCGAAGGCCATACCGACAATCTGCCCATGGAATCCTGGCTCTACCCCTCCAACTGGGAACTCTCCTCGGCCCGGGCCAGTCGCGTGGCCCGCTTCCTCATCGACAACGGCGTGCCTCGCGAACACATGCGCGTCGAAGGCCTGGCCGATACCCAGCCCATCGCCCCCAATACCGACCCGGCCGGACGCAGTCTTCCGGAAAATCAGGCGAAGAATCGAAGAGTCGTCATTTTGGTCAGCCCGTAGCGACGTGGGAGTGGCGTGCGAGAAGCGTAAAGAATGCCTCCGGCGGCCGGAGGGATCATCCCCCCGGACCCCCGAACGGATACGCATGGCGTGGTCCCTGGAAGGGGGTGCTGCGGACGCGGGAGTGCCGGAAGACTGTTAGGCGTGGGAGCGTTTGGCGGCCATGCCGCGTGGTTGGTTGGAATTAGGGCCGCCGACACTCCCCGCGAAGCGCGGCGAGCACGGCGGCCCCAATTCCAACAACCGGTTCGCCCGGGAAACAAACCCAGGGGCCGCCCCCTATTTCTTCTCACGCGCCACCACCATCCTCAACGACATCCGCACACCCGCTTCCCCTATCCGGGGGTCCGGGGGGGTGACCTCCCCGGCGGGTCAAGGGCAGAGCCCTTGCAGGGTCCGGGGCAGCGCCCCGGCAGGGTCAGTCGTCGCGCACGGAATCCACGGGTGGTCGTGCTGCGCCGGTCGTGGCCGGGCGCGGGTATTCGCGGTTGTAGAGCTTGCGGTAGAGTTTTCGGCCTTCTTCAAAGGAAGGGTTGCATTCCAGGGCTTGTTCCACGCTGGTCTTGGCCGATTCGATATTTCCCATAAAATAAAATGCCTTGGACATATTGAAATGGATATTCTCGTCGGTTGGCGTCAGCGTCAGGGCCTGGGTATAGGCGTGTAGCGCTCCGGCCAGATCACCGCTTTTGCGGAGTTTGACGCCGAGCGAATTGAAGGGATTGGGGGTCAGGGCGTCGTATTTGAGAATCTCAATAAAGAGTTCCTTGGTTTCTTCCAGCCGGTTGAACTGGGCGTGTACCTCGGCGGCTTTTTGCAGGTAGCGCTTGAACTCGTCTATTTCGCCCTTGCCCTTGTAGGCATCAGCCAGTCCCTTGTAGGCCTCGGCAAAAAGATCATTGAGTTTGATGGCTTTTTTAAAGGCAATGATGGCTTGGCCGTATTTTTGCCGCACCAGACAGCGGCAGCCCATATCATAGTATTTCTGGGCCATGTTCTGTTCGGAGATGATTTCTTCAAAGGCCTCGATGGCATCGTCAAAATTGCCGGCAGCGATCATATCCCGGGCGTCGGCAATTTGCTGTTGTTCGATTTCGGTGACCCGTTCGACCTGACAGCCGCGCAGGACATGCTTGGCAAAGGTATCTTCGGAATAGGGGCGCAGGATGTAGCCGGCGCAGCCCTGGGCAATGGCATCGAGGACTTTCTCGCGGCTGGTATGGGCTGTGACCATGACCACGGGTACGTCTTTGAGCCGCATGTCCCGGCGGGTGAGCCGCAGGAACTGGGTGGCGTCCATATCGTCGAGCTGGCTGTCGAGGAGCACCATGTCCACGCGATTGGCCAGAAGAAAGGCCAGGGCTTTTTCACCCGAGGCAAATGTTTCCACCCGTTGCGGACGAAACGACGCCAGGGAACGCCGGTCACGGCGGGCGTTGTCCTCGTTTTTGGAAACGATGATGACTGTGTCGAACAAAATCGGCGAAAAATCCATGCTGGACGCCCCTTGCTTGCCCGTCAGAAGGATGTGGGCGCGTAGTACTCAAAATAGCGTTTCTTGAAGATAGCAAGCTGCGGCTGTTCGGGCAATTGGGCAAACAGCGCCTGGACATGGCCGCGCGCAAAAAACTGCTGCCGGGTCCAGGGAAAGGCCATGTCGTTAATCCAGCTCAACAGCAGCAAGGCGAAATCGTTGAGCGAGGTCATATCGGCATAACTGCCCAGGCGTCCGGCGGTGACGGTCTCAAGCATGACCGGATTGTACTGGCCGGGGAGGTCGGGTTGGCCGAGAAAGACCACTGGATCCTTTTCCCCCGGAGTATTGAAGTGGTCGAGCATGACCCGCACGATGTCGAGTTTGTCGGCGTCGCGGATGATGCGCGCCAGGGTGAGCGCCTCCTGGTCGCCGCCCGAAGCCAGGGCCGGCGGCAGGGAGTGGCGGTTGTGGGCGACAATGGCGGTACGCACCAGGGTGCGGTCGCGGCGGGGCAGCCCGGCCAGCGCGCCATGGCGGTTGAGGGTTTGAACGCCGAGGATGGCGTGGTTGACGCTTTGACGGTCGCTGAAAGTCCGGTAGCGCTGGTATTGCGGGAACCGGCCGACATCATGGCACAGTCCGGCGACGGCGGCCAGGGTCCTGTGCCGTTGGGACAGTCCCAGATTCCCGGCCAGGGCCAGGGCTTCGTCCCTGACCCGTTCGCAGTGGAAGCGTTTGAGCTCCATGCGGACGGCATCCGTAGCCGTCGGCACGCCATGGCCGGCAAAAAAAGCCGCGAACCAGGTTTCGACCGAAACACAGGTCTCAGACATGCGGGTCGTTGTCCGCGTCATGGGCAATCGGTTTCTGGTCGGGAGCGGTCGGCGCTTCAGGATCCGGCTCGTCGAACTCCTTTTCCCGCAAGGGACCGCCCGGTCCGAACAGCCAGCGCAAAAGCCAAGCCATGCCGCCGAGAATCGAGGCAATGAACAGCCCTTTGAGGACCACGGAAAAAAAACCTTCTTCCAGCCCCGGCCCAAACGGCCAGGTCTTGTGCCAACTCGGCTCCACAACGGTCGCAGCGAAAAAAGTCAAGGTATTCCACAAACCCATCGAGTGCTCCAGGGCGCAGACAGCGCATCGCGTCTGACTTACCCGGGATTAAAGTGTCAGGCAAGGAAACAGGGGGCCTGTTCGATTGCCTTTTTTCCCGATTCACCCTAGGTTCACAGTCGCGTACGTTTCCATATCAGCTGCCCGTGAAGCAGCCCGGAGACGCGCAACCCGCGCCAGGGAGGCTCACATGCGTGTTTTGGTTGTCGAGGACGACTTCACGAGTCGAAAGATTTTACAAAAAATTTTAGCTCCTTATGGCGAAGTCGACATAGCGGTCAACGGACTTGAGGCTGTTGAGGCGTTCACACAGTCCTTGGACGACGACAATCACTACGATCTGGTCTGCATGGACATCATGATGCCGGAGATGGACGGCCAAACCGCGCTGAAACAGATCCGTGCCCTGGAAAAAGGCCGGGGCATCACCCCGGCGGCCGAGGCCAAAGTCATCATGACCACGGCCCTGGATGACCCCAAAAACGTGGTGGAAGCGTATTACAAGGGCGGGGCCACGTCATATGTGCCCAAACCCATCGACAAGCATATGCTGTTGCATCTCCTCAAATCGCTTGGGCTGATCGACTAGTTTCTCCACCTCGCCCGGGTCAGAGGCTGCCAGCCTCCCTCTGATCCAGCCTTGTTTCGACCAGGTGGGTTCCCGCAGGCTGCCTGCCTGTTCCGCCCAGGCCCAGGGCTTGGACAATCCGACGTTCTTGAAAGCAAAAAAACCCCGAACCACCGCAGTGGCCCGGGGTTTCCTGTTTTCTGAAGCGGTTTAGGCTTCCTTCTTGATCTTGGACTTGCTCATGGACAGGCCCATGCCGGCGAACATGTCGAAGATGGCATAGCCATACCACATGGTATAAATGACATAGAAGACGAGCAGGGCCGCAACGGTGGGGATCTTGGTTCCGATGCTTTCGGCCGGGATGCCGGCAAAGTTGTAGGCCGGCTCGATAGCCTTCTGGTTGACCGTGTTCACCACGCTGGCTTCTTCGATCAATTTGTTCTTCTGCAGCGGCTTGATCATGGCGTTCAACAGCGTCCACCAGCCCTTCATGGCGACCTTGCCGTCCATGCCGTACGCCGCATTGAGCTTGTCGAAATCATCTTTGTAGAGAAGATCGGCATCGGCCGTGACCTTGCCGAGCATGAGGCCGAGGTCGGCCGTCACGGTGACGACGTCGCCCTTGGCCTCACCCTTGGCCCCGACCTTGTCCAGCAGCAATACGGCGGTCTTGACGTCCTCAGGGCTTTTCATCTTCACGTCGACGGCGACCTGCTTGCCATCATAGGGCTTCACCGATTTGACCACTTCGGGAATGAAGTAGGACGAGCCTTTGGATAACTTGTTAAACAGGTCATCGGAAAAATGCAGGCCATTGACGCCGCCGGGAAAGACTGGGGAGAAGATCAGAATGAACACGGCGGTGAAGCTCAGCATGAGCAGAGCGCCTTTGGCGAACAGTTTTTTGTCTCTGATAATCATGCCTCTATCCCTCCTGGCGCAGGGCGCCGATATTCATGATGAACTTGCTTATGACCCAGACGCCGAACAGGGCCACCACGATCCAGAAGACGATGTTGCCAACGTATTCAATAGCGTTGACCATATCCTTGGACATATTGAGGTATTCGAGTTCAACGAACTTTTTCGGCAGGGTCGAGACCCGGTTGATGAAACCGGCGATGATGGACATGGCATAGAAACCGCGGATGTGGATGCCCTTGACGACCTTGGTGGTCAGCGCGCCGACCTGGATGCCCAGGAGCGAACCGAGCAGCATGCCCATGGCCAGGGTATAGAACACGTAGCCGTAAATGGCGTACTGGGCGATGGCGCCAAGACCGGCGGTGAAGATGATCTGCAGGATGTCGGTGCCGACGGTGGTCATGGAGGACACGCCGAAGACGTAAACAAACATGGGGAAGGTGATGAAGCCGCCGCCAACGCCCATGAGCGCGGCCAGGATACCGACGATGACGCCGCCGCAGGCCACAATCCAGCCCGAGATGCGCTTGCCGCCGGGGACAAAGTCCTCGTCGAAGGTGATCATGGGGGCGATGTTGAGGTTCTGCAGCTTCATAGCCATGCCGGTCATGCCGGAAGGCCCGCCGTGGCTGCCGCCCTGCGAGTCGCTGCCGGAGTCCTGGCGGGAGGCCTTGATAAAGTCAAACAGGGCGTAAAAGCCGAGGAACCCGAGCAACACGGCGTAGATGGAGCTGATGAAGAATTCCGACAGCAGCGGGTCCTTGTTGTACAGGCCCTTGTTGATGGCGCCGCCGATAAAGGTGCCGCCGCCGGACCCGACCAGGAAGGCGATGGCCAGTTTGCCCGAGACGTTGCCGAGCTTTTTGTGCACGGCCGTGCCCATGATGGCCTTGGCGAAGATGTGGAAGAGGTCGGTGCCGACGGCCAGGATGCCTTTGACGCCGGCAGCCATCAGGGCCGGGGTGATGATGAAGCCGCCGCCTGCGCCGATGCAGCCGGTGATCAGGCCGGCGGCCAGGCCGACGGCGATGGAGACCAGGAAAATATTGGTGGAATAAAACGCCGGGCCGTAAGCCGTCTTGCTGCCGATAAAGTCGTTGGCTTCGACGCAGGTTACGGCCAGGATGGGCAGCGCCAAGATGAAGAGGATAAGAAGTTTTTTGCGATTCTGGATGATGGACGTGGACACTTCCATATCCCACTTGGCGTGCGCAATTGACGCCGACTTGAGGAACTCGAAGACTTGCCTACCGAACCCCATTGCTGCTCCCTCCGTTTTAAAAAACTTGCCCGCGCGACCCGCCGCGCGACCCACCCCGCGATGCGTGACGCCGCATCAAAACCTTTGCCTTCACACCCCCGCTCATGGCGCGTCGTTGCCGACAACCAACACCGTGCGCACAGCCGCTTTGAGCCGCTCCCAATCGCCGCCCTTCTCCACCCGGACGAGGCCGTCGTCGCCAGCGTCGATACCGGCGTAGACATGCAGTATCACGGGCAGATCCGGGTACAGGCGTCGCAGGAGCGGGGTGAGCGAACCGCCATCCGGGTCGGCAATCTCGGCATCCAGGACAAGCACGTCCACCGATGCCGGCAAAGCCAGTCGCATCAGGACTTCGGCGCCAGAGCCGGCGGTCAGCACGCCGTAGCCCTCGCGTCCGAATTCCCGGCGCAACAGTTCCCGGATATTGGCATTTCGCTCCGCGATGCACAGTGTCGGCCTTGGACGGTTCACCATACGCTCCATGTCGAGGTTTTGCAGAGGGAAAGGCAACTCCCGTGCCAAAACCGCTCGTTTGAAGGGACTGTGCAACAGACTGGATTTGCAGCATTTAATAAAAGGCAGAAAAAAAGAGCCGACCGTCGGGCCCAAGGGGCCTGTCAGCTTTCTTTACAGGCTGTAAAACGGCCGGAGGATCAGCGGTCGATCTGGCGGATGTGGGATTCGATGCGCAGGCCGTATTTCTCGATCTTGGCAATAAGCGTCGGCCGTGACAGGCCAAGCAGTCGGGCGGCCTGGGAGCGGTTGCCGCCGGTGGCCTCCAGGGCCTGGCGGATGACCAGATGGCCGAAGCAATCCATGAGTTCTTCAAAGAGCCCTTCGCGCCCGGAGGCCAGTTCGTGGCGGATAAACGCTTCGATCGGGTCGGCCCCGTCTGCCCCGGCCGGGCCGTTTACCCGGAGCGGTTCGCCCAGGGCCTTGGCCACTTCGTCGGGCGATAGCGCCCCTCCCCGGCTGAAAATCAGGGCTTTTTTCAGCGTATTGCCCAACTCCCGGACATTGCCCGGCCAGTTGTAAGCGGTCAGCATAGCCATGGCCTCGTCGCTGACCCCGGGATCGGCCTGCCCCATCTCCAGGGAATGGCGGGACAGGAAATAGCGCACCAGAAGCGGGATGTCGCCGGGCCGCTCGCGCAGCGGCGGCAGGGTCATGGTCACGACTTTCAGACGATAATAGAGGTCTTCGCGGAACTGCCCCTGGCGCACGGCCTCTTCCAGATCGCGGTTGGTGGCGGCGATGATGCGCACGTCAACCGGGATGACCTGCCGCCCGCCCAGACGTTCGACGTTTTGCTCCTGGAGCAGCCGCAGGAGCTTGGCCTGGATGGCCATGGGCATGTCGCCGATTTCATCGAGAAACACCGTGCCCCGGTTGGCCTGCTCGATTTTGCCCACCTTGCGGCCGGTGGCCCCGGTAAAGGCCCCTTTCTCATAGCCAAAGAGCTCGGATTCGAGCAGCGTCTCCGGAATGGCCACGCAGTTGATGACCAGGTAGGGTTTATCGGCCCGGATGGAGTGCTGGTAGACGGCCCGGGCCACCAGTTCCTTGCCGGTGCCGGATTCGCCGCGCACGAGCACGGTGGCGTCGGTGGGGGCGGCCCGGCCGATGGCCTTGTAGAGTTCCTGCATGGAGGGACTACGGCCGATGATGGCGTCGGCTGAGGCCGCGGCCTCGCCCTCGACGCCGACCACGACGCGGCTTCGCATGGACCGGCCGGCGGTCACGGCCTTATCGATGAGTTTTAAAATCTCGGGGATGTCGAAGGGTTTCAATATATAGTCGTAGGCCCCCATTTTGGTGGCCTCGATGGCAATTTCCGTGGTGCCGTAGGCTGTCATGATGATGACAGGCAGGCGCGGTTCAATCTCGCGCATGGCGGCGTAGGCCTCAAGGCCTGAAATGCCGGGCATCCGCACATCCATGACCACGGCGTCGGGCAAGGCCTCGCGCACGGCGGCTATGCCGGCTTCGCCCGAAGAGGCGGTGCGCACGGCGTGGCCCTCGGCAGCCAGCAACCGCTCGAAGCTCTGGCGCAGCTGGTGGTCGTCGTCAACGATTAGGATCTGTGCCATCCCCGCTCCCCTTCGTATGGAAACACCATGGTAAACGAGGCTCCCCGCCCTTCCGGGGACTGGGCCGTGATCCAGCCGCCGTGCTCATCGACAATGCGTTTGACGATAGCCAGCCCCAGGCCCGAGCCTTCGCCCTTGGTGGTAAAAAACGGCTGAAAAATGCGCTCCAGGAGCGGCAAGGCGATTCCCGGCCCGGAGTCGGTGACGCGCACGGCCAGAATGCTGCCGTACGGTTCGAGCACGCCTGTCTCCTCGCGGATGACGATCTCGCCGCCTTCGATCATGGCTTCGCAGGCGTTGAGCACCAGATTGACCAGGGCTTCCTTGAGCTGGTCCGGGTCGGCGTTGATCTCGGGCAGGGGCCGGCCGCGCTCCACCGTAACGGCCACATTGTAGGACTCCAGCCGGTGTTTGAGCAAGGTGAGCGTCGTATCCACCACCGCCGACAGGCTGACCGGCTGGGCGGTCAGTTTGGGCGGCCGGGCGAATTCCAGGAAGTTGCGCACAATGGTGTCGATATGCCCGATCTCCTCGGCAATGACCTCAAAGTCCTCCTGCTGCGACGGATCGAGCTTGAGACCGCGTTCCAGGGAGAACAGGCGGAGTTTGACCGACGTCAGGGGGTTTCGGATGGTGTGGGCCACGCCGGCGGCCAACTTGCCGGCCATGGCCAGCTTTTCCGACTGCATGAGATGGTCGCGGCTCTGTTCCAGGTCCAGATGGGCCTGATCCACGTCCTTTTCCAGGTCGCGGAATTTCTGGCCGATGGCCTTGACCTCATCAGACAATCCGACAGGCGCGACCTTGCCCTGGCCGCCCAGGGCCAGCCGGCGGATGGGATCGAGAATCTGCCCGACCAGGACCGAGGCCAGAAAAAAACCCAGGGTGGCGTTTATGACCACGCCAATGACGGCCACAGCCATAACCATGTCCGTGCGCTCCAGGTACACCTGGCTCGTATGGCGCATGCGGTCGCGGTAGAAGGCCTTGAACCGCTCGCACTGCTCGCGCAGCCCGTCGAAATCGTCGCGCACGCTCCAATGCTGGCCCTTGGCCGTCTCCACCCGCCCCTGCTGGTACAGGGCAATGACATTGTCCTTGGCCACGGCGTACCGTTTGTAGGCCGAGGCAATCTCATCGACCAGACTGGCCGCTTCGGGCGCGCCCAGATCATTGCGGATGCGCTCCAGCCACAAGGAAAAAGAGCGCCGGCTCTCGTCGAGCTTGACCAGCCAGCCTGGGTCATGGCTGAGATAATAATACGTGGCATAGCCCTTCTGGTTGAGCAGGGCGTTTTCCAACTCATGGGCGGCCGTCAGGGCGGCCAGATCCTTGTCGGCCGTGGTGGTGTAGAGATCGCGGGCCATGGCCGCATACCAGACCATGATAATAGGGCCGGCCATGTTGACGAGCAGCAGCCCGCCCAAAAGCAGATAGACCCGGGTGCGAAGCCCGAGTCTGGAACGGGAGCGTTTTCCCGCAGCCGAAAAAACGGTGGTCATGGACGATCCCTGGCCTTGTTGGCGTTGGCCGGCAGCCGGGACCGGGGGCGGCGTTTGGAGAAGGACCGGGCGGCGCCGGGCCGTCGGCTGGGCGTTTATGACGAGGCCTGTCCTACCGTGACCGCCGCCCTCTGGCAACCGACGCCTCCCGAAAGCCCGGCATCTCGGGGAGGTCCCGGGCGGCGCAAGCGGCCAATGCGCCCGGTGCCCCCGGGGCGCGTCCGCGTCATTCGTTTCTGCACGTACCCAGGCAAACAACCAGGGAGATTTCTTTTTTCTTCAAAAATACAATCGCATCATTGAAGGGAGGCTAGGCCGCCAGGGCTTTTCGTCCGCCCCGGCTCCGGCGCTCGCCGCCACGCAGCTCGACAATGAGCTGGCCCAGTTCCTCGGCCATGTCGGCCAGGGCATGGGCGGCCCGGCTCGTGGCCTCGACCCCGGCCACATTGTCCTCGGCCACGCCGCTTATTTCGGTTATCGCCCGGCTGATCTGCTCCGAGGCCGCAGACTGCTCCTCGGCCGAGGCGGCAATGGACTGCACCTCGGAACTCGTGGCGTCGGCATTGCCGACAATGGCCAGGATGGCCTCGCCGGAACGGCCGGCCAGGGCATTGGCGTCGGAAACAGCGTCCACGGCCTGATCCATGCTGCGAATGTTGCGACCGGCTGCGTCCTGGATGGCCCGGATACGCGATTCCACTTCCTTGGTGGCCACCATGGTCTTTTCCGCCAGCTTCCTGACCTCATCGGCCACTACGGCAAAGCCGCGTCCGGCCTCGCCGGCCCGGGCCGCCTCAATGGCGGCGTTCAGGGCCAACAGGTTGGTCTGATCGGCAATATCGTTAATAACGCCCACCACCTGGCCGATGGACTGGGCCTCCTGGCCGAGATTCGCCATGTCGCCCTTGAGTTCCGTAGCGATGCCGTTGACCGTGGACATGGACTCCCCGGCCTGACGCACCACCTCGGCCCCGGTCACGGCATTGTCGCGGGTGGTGACTGCGGCCTGGGCGGCCGAGCCGGCACTGGAGGCGATCTCCAAAATGGTGGCGTTCATCTGGCTGACGGCCGTTGCGGTTTCGTCCACCCGGCGGCGCTGGAGTTCGACCCCGGCCGCCGACTGTTCGGTCTGGCTGGACAGATTCTCAGCCGCCTCGGACAGACGCCGGGAAATATCCGCTGCCTGCTCGGCCACGGCCTGCATTCGGGCCATGTTCTCGGCCAGCTCTTCTTCCTTGCGCATGGTGGCGTGCATGGCCTCCTTGGCCGCCATGGCCTGCCGGGCCGCCTCGGCCTGCCGATCTTCCACGAGCCGCATCTTTTCTTCAAGGTTGTCCACCATGGCCGTGATGTCGTCGCGCAGGGCGGCAAACTCCACCTCAAAACGGCCGGTCGGCCGGGCAGTCAGATCGCCCGACGCCACTTGCCTGGAATAGACCCCCAGGGCGGCCAGGGAACCGGTGATGCCGCGAATGATCCACAGCACCACGAGCAGCAGCACCAGCCCAAGGGCCGCCTGCACCACAACCTGGGCCGTTTCCACGGTCGACTGCATCTGGGTGCGCCGGGCCGCGTAGAAATCCTCGATCTTCTCGAAATGCGGCATGAGCCCCCGGCCGCTCTCCACCATGGCCGCCGTGACCGTTTTGGCCTTGGCCGAAGCCTCCACGTAGGCGGTGAAACTGCGCTGATAGGTGTCAATGACGGCGTCAAAACCCTTTTTCTGCTCAGGCGTCAGGGCCTCATCGGCCTTGACCATGGTATGCAGCTTCTTCACCCCATCGGCCACCCGCGACACGTAGCTGTCCTCATCACGTAACTGCCAGTTCTTCTCGTGTCGCCGGATGGTCAACAGCAGTATCTGGAAATCCTTGTCCGTCACCGGTTTGAACTTCTCGTCCAGATCCCGGGCGGCATACACGAAATCGCGCATCAACCCGTCGTTTTCGGTGTAGCCTTTCACTTTCTGGAGATCGGCCAGGGCTTCAAATCCTTTGCGATAGGCGGCCAGTTCACTCAGGGCCGAGCGGGTCTCGCTCTCCATGGCCGTGTCCAACCGCACGAGCTGTTCAACGTCGGCGCGAACCTTGTCGACATGGCGAAACGCCGTTTCGACATAGGCCGGGTCGAGACGCAGCAGAAAATTCTTCTCCTCGCGCCGGCCCTGGAGCAGTTCCAGATGGGCGTTGGCCGCCAACTCCTCAAGATTCCTATACTTCTCGGTGTAGTGCTTCCCTACCTGCTCCGTTGCAAACGAACAGGCAAATCCGAAGACGCATACGCCAAGCAGCAGATACAACTTACTTCGAACGCCCATTTTGCCCCCCAGGGTTACTCAACAACGCAAGTATGCAGCACGACAAACAGTATGTGAATATACGCTATCCCGTCACAAATGTCATGACGGGGCAACCGGCCCATTGGACCAGGGTTTTTAAGACACAATGCGTATGCAAAGCCAAGGCCAACTCGTCGGTGGCCAAAGCTCCCCAAACAACAGGGTTTGCGGGTCCAAAGCAAGGCGGTACCGTGGCAAGGGTGTCAGCTCTTTTTACACCTTGTCAAAGGATGCCCCACATTGACTTGCGCTCCACCCTTTGTCACAAAGCACAGTATGGAGAAGAACGCCATGCCCAACACACCTTCCGCCCTGCGCCGCATTCCCGCCCTTGCCGGCCTCGCCGCCAGCCTCATTCCCGTCCCGGCCCAGGCCCAGACCGCTCAACCGGCCAGCATTGCCTCCGACGGCCTGCTCACAAACCTCATCCTGCTCGGTCTGGCCATGTTCATTCTCTTTCGCTTCCTGAGCAATCGCGCCAAGAAAAAAGACTCCTCACAATCCCCGCCGCCGCAACAACGCTATGAGGATGACGACCAGACGCCGCCGCTTGATCCGACGTCCCCCGGCAAACCCAATATGTACACCAACGCCCAGGCCACCTGGGCCGCTCTCAAATCCCGCCCGGCCCCGGGCTCCGCTCCCGAAGCCCCGTCCCAAGGACAGCCTTCCGCCGCACCCGCCTCGTCCGCTTCTTCTGACGACGAGTTCCTGGCCGGGGCCAAACTCGCCTACACCCGCATCACAACCTCGCTGGCCAACCGCGACTACGACGACCTCACCCACTTCGTCAGCCCCAGCCTGCTCGCCCAGCTGCGCAACTCCCTGCCCACCTCGCCAGCCGGCAAGCCCGAAATCCTCCTTGTCGACGCCACCCTGGCCGAACAAAACGATACCGGCCAACGCACCACCATGACCGTGGACTACAAAGCCCTGCTGCGGGACCCCGGAGCCAGCCAAAACACCGAACGCACCGAGCGCTGGACCTTTGCCCGCGACAATGCCGCCCCTGGCGCCAACTGGCTGCTGGACGGCATGGAACGACGGTAGGAAGAGAGGAGATGCGCGAGGAAGATGGCGCGCTGTCCCGACCGGAGCCGGGACAACGCCCCGGCTAAAACGCTGTCCCGCTCGCAGCGATGTCGGCCACGATGCGTTCCTTGAGTCGCAGCGAGACCGGCCCGGGCTGGCCGTCGCCGACGGCTTTTCCATTATAGCGCACGATGCTCAGGCAGTCGTTCGTCGTGCCGAGGATGAACATCTCCCGGGCCGTGGCAATGTCTTCTTCGCGGATGCCGGCAAAGACCACTTCGACCTCGCCGGCGAGCAACTCGATGGCCCGCAACAGCGTGGTGCCGGTCAGGGCATTGGTCAGTTCCGGCACAACAAAACGGCCGGCGGCGTCCACGATGCAGATGTTTTCGGTAGCCCCTTCAGCCAGAAATCCCTTGTGGTCGTAGCACACCGGGTAGTCTTCGCCGCGCTCGGTGGCTTCGCGCTTCATGAGCACGTTTGGCAGATAGTCGATGGATTTGATGCGGGCCAGGTAGTTCTGTTTGGCCGGAATGGTGGTGCGAAAGGCGGTCACGCCCTTGGCAAACGAGGCGGCCGGCCGGGCGTGAAAGCCGTAGGCCACGATGGTCAGGCTCGGGGTTGGGCATTCGGCCGGATCGATGCCAAACCCGCCCGGACCGCGGCCGATCAGCACGCGCACCATGCCGTCGTCGGCCCCGCCGGCCCGGCAGACCTCCAGGGTCAGGGCGGCCACTTCCTCCCAGGAGCAGGGCGGGGCCAGATGGATGGCTGCCGCCGAGCGTTCCATGCGGGTGAAGTGCGGTTCGATCTGATACAGCCGGCGGCCGAGGTATTTGAGCGTCTCGAAGACGCCGTCGCCCCGGTGCACGAGGTGGTCGTCGAGGGGAATGAGCATGAGGCGCGGGTCTTTGCCGATGACGCCGATGCGGTGGTCGTAGAAGGCCAGGACACCGTCGCTGCCGGGGCGCGGCGCGGCCAGCAGGCGGTCGAGATAGGTCTTGGCGTCAACGCTGTCGGCCATGGAGTACTCCTTATGAAAAATGGGGGAAACGGCGTTACCCGTTTCCCCCGTTTGCCCCCCTGCGGGGGCCTTTGCAAGCATGATTTCGTAGCGGCTTCCCGCCCCTTTTCCCCATGTGGGGGGTCCGGGGGCCTCAGGCCCCCGGCCGCCGGAGGCATCTTTCTTCTTTAAACGCGCACCTTGTCGCGGGCAATCAGCAGTTCGGCGATCTGCACGGCATTAAGGGCCGCGCCTTTGCGGATGTTGTCGGCCACGATCCACAGGTGCAGGCCGTTGTCGATGGTGTTGTCTTCGCGGATGCGCCCGACAAAGACCGCATCTTCGCCGGCAGCCATCAGCGGCATGGGATAGATCTTCTCAGACGGGTTGTCGTAGACCACCACGCCCGGGGCCTGGGCCAGGATGGCCCGGGCTTCCTTGGCGGTGATTTTTTTCTCGGTCTCAATGTTGACCGATTCGCTGTGGCCGTAAAAGACCGGCACGCGCACAGTGGTGGCCGTCACCTTGATCGAATCATCACCCATGATCTTGTTGGTTTCCTTGATCATCTTGATTTCTTCGAAGGTGTAGTCGCCATCGGTGAACACGTCGATCTGGGGCAGACAGTTAAAGGCGATCTGGTGCGGATAGACCTTGTTCTCTGCTTCCTGGCTGTTAAAGAGCTGGCGCACCTGGGTTTCCAGTTCGGCGATGGCCTTTTGGCCGGTGCCGGACACGGCCTGATAAGTGGAGACGATGACGCGCTTGATCGTGCCCACATCGTGCAGGGGCTTAAGGGCCACCACCATCTGAATGGTCGAGCAGTTGGGGTTGGCGATGATGCCCTTGTGCCAATCGACGTCGGCCGGATTGACCTCGGGCACGACCAGCGGCACCTTGGGGTCCATGCGCCAGGCGCTGGAATTGTCGATGACCACGCAGCCGGATTTGACCGCGAAGGGGGCAAACTGTTTCGAGGTTGAGCCGCCGGCGGAAAAAAGGGCGATATCGACGCCTTCGAAGGATTTCTCAGTCATCTCCTCGACGATGAGTTCGCCCCCGGCATAGGGCACGGTAGTGCCGGCCGAACGCGACGAGGCCAGCGCCTTGACGGTTTTGGCCGGAAACGCCCGCTGTTCCAAGGTCTTCAGCATCTCACGACCCACGGCTCCCGTGGCGCCGGCCACAGCTACAACCAACTCGCCCCTGCCCATACGATCCTCCAAGCAGCAGTATGTGTACGCCACCGGCGGCCGGGGGACGACTCCCCGCAACCCGGCCGGGGGGCGCATCCCCCCGGACCCCTGTGGCGAGAAAAAGCCCTAGTACTCCAGGCCCGAGACAATGGAGAGCACGGCCTCGGCCTTGTTAAGCGTATACAGATGGACGCCCGGCGCGCCCCGGGCAATCAGATCCCGGGCCTGATTTCGGGCATACTCGATGCCCACCTCGGCCACAGCGGCAGCCCCGCCGGCCGCGTCGGCCGCCTCAAGCTCGGCCATATAGGCCGGCGGCAGACTGGCGCCGCAAAGCGAGGCGAAACGCTTGATGCTGCCCAGGCTCAAAACCGGCAGCACGCCCGGAACCATGGGCGCGGTGATGCCGGCCGCCCTGGCCTTGTCCACAAAGGCGAAATATTTGTCGTTGTCGAAAAAAAGCTGGGTGACGACGAAGTTGCCGCCGCGCGCAAGCTTGGCGCGCAGATGCTCCAGGTCGGCCTCGGGCGAGGCAGCCTCGGGGTGGCACTCGGGATAGCCGGCCACACCCACGCACAGCTCGGGATACTCCTGGCGGATAAAGGTCACAAGATCGGAGGCGTGCTGGAAATCCTCGGAATCCGGGACAAAATGCTCCTGGCCCTTGGGCGGATCGCCGCGAAGAGCCAATACGTTGTCCACGCCGGCCGCGCGCAGGGCGTCGAGAAACCCGCGAATCTTGTCCTGGCTGGCCCCGACACAGGTCAGATGGGCCATGGGTTCCAGGCCGTAGGCCGTCTTTAAGCGCGAGACGATCTCCAGGGTGTGGGCATGGGTGCTGCCGCCGGCCCCGTAGGTGACCGAGACAAACAGCGGACGCACCGGCAAAAGCCGCTCCACCACGCCAAAAAAGCCTTCCCAGGCCTCCCGCTCTTTGGGCGGGAAGAACTCCAACGACACGAACGGCCGCCTGGCCTCCATCAACTCCCTGATTCGCACGCGATCTCCTTCGTGAAGATATGAAGAGAGGAACCGGGGGAAAACCCCTTTTTGCAAAAAGGGGTTTTCCCCCGGACCCCCTTTCCCTAAAAATTCTTCAAGGGGTTAACACCGATCTGCGCAGACAGCCCGGAGAAGAGTGCATCAGCGTTCTTCCAATACCAGTGCGTCAACGATGTCACGGTCCGCTTCCAGAAACGGCCGCATCCGGCCTTCCTGCGGGGTCAGCCATTCCAGGTCCTGGCCTTCCAGGGGAAGCGGTTCCCCGTCAAAGGCGCGGACGTGGAAAAAATGCAGATGGACCGAAAGGTGTTCGTAGGAATGCGCTTTTTCCCGGAAAAAGGCAATTGCAGTGGGCGTGATGCCCAATTCCTCGCCAAGCTCCCGGGCCAGGGCCATATCCGGCGTCTCCCCCGGCTCGATTTTGCCGCCGGGAAATTCATAGGCTCCGGCCATGGGCTTGCCCTCAGGCCGACGTACGCCCAGATAGCGCCCGTCCCGCCAGATGACGGCGGCCACGACGGCCACAACCTTGCGGCCTGGGCTCACGCATCCTCCAAAAGGGCCGCCCGGCGCGCTTCCAGATCGGCAATTTCCTCTTCGACCACGGACATACGGGCCAGCAAATCCTCGGCGTCCCGGGACAGTTCGCCGTACTCCTTGCTGAGCTTGGCAAACAGTTCGCGCTCGGCATAGGTCTCGGGGTCGGCCATGACCGCCTCGACCTCGGCCTGCTTGGTCAACAGCACCTCAAGCTCGGCCTCAAGTTTCTCGAAAACATCGCGCTTGGGCTTGATGTCGCGGTAGAGGGCATTGCGCTGCTCGGCCACCCGGCGCTTGCGCTCCTTGTCCTCCTGGCGCGACACCCGCTGAAGCGGAGCCGAGGCCTCGCCATCCTCCACCCGGCAGGCCGAGGCCTCGGCCATCTGGGCGGCTTCGTAGGCGGCGTAGCCCTCGTCGTAGACGGTGATGCCGTCCGAGCCCACGGACCAGACCTCGCCGGCGGCCTCGCGCAAGAGATAGCGGTCGTGGGCAACCATCAGGATGGTGCCGGTGAATTCGGCCAGGGCGCGCACCAAGGCTTCGCGGCTTTCCAAGTCCAGGTGGTTGGTCGGTTCGTCCAGGATCAGGAAGTTGGCCCGGGTCGAAAAGAGTCCGGCCAGGACCAGCCGCGATTTCTCGCCGCCGGACAGTTCGGAAACCCGGCGCTCCCAGTAGTCTTCGCCCAGGAGAAAAAGCCCGAGGGTGGAACAGCATTCCAGGTGGGTGGCCTTGGGCCCGGCCATACGCCGCATCTCGGCCATGACCATGGCTTCGGTATTCAAAATTTCAGTCTGGTGCTGGCTGAAATAGCCGATCTTGACCCCGGTGCCGAGGACAATGCGGCCGTCGGTCGGCTTGTTGGCCCCGACGATGAGTTTTAAAAGCGTGGTCTTGCCTGCGCCGTTGTGCCCGACCAGGGCCACCTTCTGGCCCCGGAACAACTGAAAAGTCAGCGGCGGCCACAGCGGGTCGCGCCCAGGCCAGGCATAGGCCAGATCGGCGGCGGCGCAGACCGTCTTGTCCGAACGCTCAGGCTCGGGCAGGGAGAAATCAAGGGTGCGCCCGCGCACATCGGGCCGGTCGCCGCGCAGAGCCGAGATCTCCTTGTTCAGCTTGTCCACGGTCTTAAGCTTGCTCTGGGCTTGGCGCGCCTTGCTGGCCTTGTAGCGGAACCGGTCGATGAACACACTGTGCTGCTTGATCTTGTTGTCAATGGCCGCAGCTTGGCGCTCCCACTGCTTTTCCATCTCCTCGCGCCACACGAGGAATTGGGAGAACGATCCCGGCCGCCAGATGGGCTTGGCCTCGCCGAGAAAGAGCGTGTGGGTGGCCACCCGGTCGAGAAAGACCCGGTCGTGGGCCACGAAAATGAGCACCCCGGCAAAGGCGCACAAAAACGATTCCAGCCAGGACACGGCTTCGAGATCCAGGTGGTTGGTCGGTTCGTCGAGAAGCAGCACATCGGCCCCGGCCGTCAGCACCCGGGCCAGTTTGGCCCGCTCCCGCCAGCCGCCGGACAGGCCGGATATGGGGCTGTCAAAATGCTTTTCTTCAAAGCCCAGGCCCGACAGGATGGTCTTGGCCCGATGCTCGGGATTATACCCCAGGGCATGCTCCATGCTGGCCTGTTCGTGGGACAGCGCGTCCAGAGCGGCGGCGTCCCCGGCGGCCACGGCCGCGTCGTAGCGGACCCAGAACTCCTTCCAGGACGGCAGCGCGGCCATGACCCAGGTGAGAAGCGTCATGCCCAGATCAGACTC
Organism: Desulfovibrio sp. TomC; assembly: GCF_000801335.2. Lineage (NCBI taxonomy): Bacteria > Pseudomonadati > Thermodesulfobacteriota > Desulfovibrionia > Desulfovibrionales > Desulfovibrionaceae > Desulfovibrio > Desulfovibrio sp. TomC. The sequence continues at coordinate 210,447 of NZ_JSEH01000004.1, read as the reverse complement.
CTCCATCTCCTGGGCCACGTAGCCCAGGCGCGCGCCGGTCGAGAGCGACACCTTGCCGCTGTCCGGTTCGGACACGCCGGCAATGAGCTTGAGGAGCGTGGATTTACCCGCGCCATTTTGGCCGACAATGGCCAGCCGGGTGCCGCCGGGAATCTCCAGGGAAAAATCCTTGAACAGATCCCGGCCGGCATAGGCCTTGGAAAGATTTTGCAGACTGACTTTGGCCATGGTGGGTATGTCGCTTCGCTTACGTCTTGGCCGTCGCAACGGACGGCTCGGTGAAAATGGGTCGCCTTCGCGGGGCGTTTGTACGCAAAAAAGGGCAGGAGAACCAGCCCCGGCCAGCCCCCTGCCCTGTTCTATACAACGCCCTGAAACCGCTGCTGAAAATGAATACCCCGGAAGGGATGGTCCGGGATGGGGGTACCCCCTCCCGGCCGCCGGAGCAACGGAGATTCCCATCAAGCGTCTGCTTCGGCTGTCCCGGTCCACAGCCGACCGCAGTACCAGCCAGCGCCACAAACCCCTTAAAAACTTCTCCACGTGCAGGGGTCCGGGGGATCATCCCCCCGGCCGCCGGAGGCATCCCCCTCCGTATATCCCCTCTCGCTACGCCAAGCGCGCCACGACCAGATCGCCCATGGCCTTGCAGCCGACAAGCTGCTTGCCCGGCTCCATGATGTCGCCGGTGCGGTAGCCCTCGGCCAGCACCTTGGCGCACGCCACTTCAATGGCCTCGGCCGCAGCCGTCTGGTCAAAAGAATGCTTGAGCATCATGGCCAGCGACAGGATGGTGGCCAGGGGATTGGCCTTGTCCTGACCGGCGATGTCCGGGGCCGAACCGTGGATCGGCTCGTACAGGCCCGGATTGGCTTCACCCAACGAGGCCGAGGGCAGCATGCCAATGGAGCCGGTGATGACCGCCGCCTCATCCGACAGGATATCGCCAAAAAGATTCTCGGTCACGATGACGTCGAACTGGGACGGATCGCGCACCAGCTGCATGGCCGCGTTATCCACGTACATGTGCGACAGCTCGACATCCGGATAGTCCTTGGCCACTTCGAGGACCACCGCCCGCCACAGACGCGAAACGTCCAGCACGTTGGCCTTGTCCACAGAGCACAGCTTGCCGCCACGCTTGCGGGCTGTCTCGAAACCGACCTTGGCGATGCGGCGCACCTCGTGCTCGGCGTAGATCATGGTGTTGAAACCGACCTGCTCGCCGCCGCGCTCCTCGATGCCGCGCGGTTCGCCAAAATAGGCCCCACCGGTCAGTTCGCGGATGACCATGACGTCAAGGCCTTTACCCACGATATCGGGACGCAGACAGCAGGCCGCCGCCAACTCCGGGAACAGCTTGGCCGGACGCAGATTGGCGAAAAGCCCCAGGGCCTTGCGAATGCCAAGCAGCCCCTTCTCCGGACGGATGGCCGGATCAATGGTGTCCCACTTCGGGCCGCCAACCGCTCCCAACAGCACCGCATCGGCCGCCTTGCAAGCGGCAATCGTCGCCTCAGGCAACGGGCTACCCGTGGCATCAATGGCCGCGCCGCCAATGAGCGCCTCACTAAACCCAAACTCCAACCCAAATTTCTTCCCGACCGTCTCCAGAACCTTCATAGCCTCGGCCACAATCTCCGGCCCGATCCCATCCCCCGGCATGACGCATATATTGTAACGCATGGAGTGTCCTTTATTGAGAAGAGAAGATGCCTCCGGCGGCCGGGGGGGATCATCCCCCCCGGACCCCCTGAATGGGAGGCAAGTTTATAAAAATGGAGTGCTCATTTTAGCTGGCTGCCGTTGCCATATCGGGCTTGCAACAAAAATTGCACCCGTTTACGCAACCCCTACCCCCCTTTACAGGGGTCTGGGGGGATTATCCCCCCAGCCGCCGGAGGCACTCTTCGTTTCGCCTTCTTATGAAGCCCGCTCGGCTAAGCGATCCTGGACGTAGGGGATGAGGCCGCCTTTGTCGAGGATGCCCTGCATAAAAGGCGGCACGGGTTTGCATTGGATGGAAACGCCGGTGGTGACGTTTTCGATGATGCCGCTATCGGCATCGACTTTGAGTTCGTCGCCGTCGTGGATTTTGGACACGTCGTCGCCGATTTCCAGCAGCACGAGGCCCATGTTGAAGCCGTTGCGGTAGAAGATGCGGGCGTAGCTGTGGGCGATGACCACGGGGATGCCTGCGCCGAGCAGGGCCACCGGGGCGTGCTCGCGCGACGAGCCGCAGCCGAAGTTTTCGCCGGCGACCATGATGTCGCCTTTTTTAACTTTCTTGATCCAGCCCGCTTCCAGGCCTTCCATGCAGTTGGCTCCGAGTTCGTCAGGATCGGTAGTGACCAGAAAACGGGCCGGAATGATGGCGTCGGTGTCGATATGCGCGCCGACCGTATGTGCTGTACCGTGGTACATGGCTGTCTCCTTATAGAACTTGCCCCATTGCAGGGGTCCGGGGGGATCACCCCCCCGGCCGCCGGAGGCATCTTATTCTTCTCTTCCCTCTACCAACTACACCTTCAGCGGATCGATAATCTCTCCTGCCACTGCTGCCGCTGCGGCAGCGGCCGGGCCAGAGAGGTAGACTTCGCTTTCCAGGCTGCCCATGCGGCCTTTGAAGTTGCGGTTGGTGGTGGCGATGGCGCGTTCGCCGCCGGCCAGGATGCCCATGTGGCCGCCGAGGCACGGGCCGCAGGTGGCGGGGCCGACGATGCAGTTGGCGTCCATGAAGGTGGCGATGAGTCCTTCGGCCAGGGCCTGACGCCAGATATTGGGCGTGGCGGGCAGGACGATGCAGCGCACGGAGTCGGCCACTTTTCTGCCTTTGAGGATGGCGGCGGCTTCGCGCAGATCTTCGATGCGGCCGTTGGTGCAGGAACCGATGACGGCCTGATCGATGGGCAGTCCGGCCACGGCGGACACGGGTTTGACGTTGTCGGGCAGGTGCGGGCAGGCGATCTGCGGCTCCATGCCGTCGGCATTGATGGTGACGGTGCGTTCGTAGACAGCATTGGGGTCGGCGCTCAGGGCCACGTCGCCGGTTCGGCCGTGGGCCGCGGCGTAGGCCAGGGTCTTGGCGTCCACCGGGAACAGGCCGACTTTGCCGCCGGCTTCGATGGCCATGTTGGACATGGTCATGCGGCCTTCGACGGACAGGGCCGCAGCGAGGTCGCCGGTGAATTCCAGGGCTTTATAGAGCGCGCCGGACACGCCGATGGTTCCGATCAGGGCCAGCATGAGGTCTTTGGCTCCGACGTACTGGCGAAGCGTGCCGGTGAGGATGACCTGGATAGTGGGCGGCACCTTGAACCAGGTTTCGCCAAGGGCCATGCCGGCGGCGATGTCGGTTGAACCCATGCCGGTGGCAAAGGCTCCAAGGCCGCCGTAGGTGCAGGTGTGGGAGTCTGCGCCGATGATCACGTCGCCCGGGCCAACCAGGCCGAGTTCGGGCAAAAGGGCGTGTTCGACGCCGACGTTGCCGCCCTCGAAGTAATGGGTGATGCCCATTTCCTTGGCGAATTCGCGGCAGACCTTGACCTGCTCGGCCGAGGCGATGTCCTTGTTGGGCGTAAAATGGTCGGCCACAATGGCAACCTTGTCTTTGTCAAAGACGGCGGCAGCGCCCATCTTCTTAAAGGACTTGATGGCAAGCGGCGCAGTGATGTCGTTGGACAGGACCAGGGAGAGCCGGCAACGGATAATCTGCCCCGGACCCGTAATTTGCTCGTCGCTGTGCTGTTGCAGAATTTTCTCGGCTAAAGTTGCGGGCATATCCGTTCCTCCTCTTTCTTGGCCAAACGATTGAGTGCGTTGATAAAGGCCAGGGTGCTGGCCATGATGACGTCGTCGTGGACGCCGCGTCCGACAGTGGTGGCCGCGCCGTCGCGGATGCGCACGGTCACTTCACCCTGGGCATCGGTGCCGCCGGTGATGGCGTTGATCTGGTATTCTTCGAGTTCGGGCTTGCGGCCAACAGCCTGGCACACGGCGTTAAAGACCGCATCCACCGGGCCGGAGCCGGCGGAATAGTGGCGCACGGACTGGCCTTCCACCAGCATTTCGATGACGGCAAAGGGAGCAAGCTCCACGTTGCCGCAGTGGACGGACAGGTACTGCACGGCATAACGGTCGGGACGGCGCAGGACTTTTTCCAGGATGAGGGCTTCGATGTCTTCGTCGAGGATGCGTTGCTTGCGATCGGCGAGCTGTTTGACGGCGTCGAAGACCACCAACAGTTCGTCGTCGGTGATGCTGTAGCCGAGCTCCTTGACCTTGGCGTCCAGGGCATGGCGGCCGGAGTGTTTGCCAAGGACCACCACCGCGCCTTTGCGGCCGATGTTTTCGGCGGTCATGATCTCGTAGGTACGGCGGTCCTTGAGGATGCCGTGCTGGTGGATGCCGGATTCGTGGGCAAAGGCGTTGCGGCCCATGATGGGGGCATAGGGCGGAATGGGCTGGCCGATGATGCCGGATAAGCGGCGGCACGAGGGGAAAAGCTCCTCGGTGACGATGCCCGTGGTCAGATTATAGTAGTTGGGCCGGGTGTTAAGCCCCATGACCACCTGTTCCAGGGAGGCGTTGCCGGCCCGTTCGCCGATGCCGGAAAGGGTCACTTCGGCCTGCCGCGCCCCGGCGTGCAGCGCGGCCAGGGTGTTGGCCACGGCCAGTCCCAGGTCGTTGTGGCAGTGGACGGCGAAGGTGACGCCCTCGGCCCCGCGCACGGTGGAGCGCAGATGGCGGATCAAATCGGCGAATTCGGCCGGCTGGGCATAGCCGACGGTGTCCGGGATATTGAGGATGGTTGCGCCGGCGGCAATGACCCGTTCGCACACGGCGACCAGGAAGGCCGGGTCGGAACGCGAGGCGTCCTCGGCCGAGAACTGGACCTCGACGCCTTTGCTTACGGCATGGCGCACGGCGGCCTCGGCCATGTCGAGCACCTGGGCCGGAGTTTTGCCGAGCTTGTGCTCCATGTGCAGTTCGCTCGTGGCCAGGAAGGTGTGGATGCGCCGGCGCTGGGCCTTCTTGATGGCTTCAAAGCCCCGGTCGATGTCTGCGGCCAAGGCCCGGCACAGGGCAGCCACAATTGGGGTTTTGACGGCCGCGGCAATGGCGGCCACGGCCTGGAAATCGCCTTCGCTGGCGGCGGGAAAACCGGCCTCGATGATGTCCACGCCAAGCGTTTCGAGCTGGCGGGCCATGCGGACCTTTTCCTCGCGGGTCATGGTGGCTCCGGGCGACTGTTCGCCGTCCCGAAGCGTGGTGTCGAAAATAAATACCCTGTTGTCGTCGGGCATAAGAGTCTCCCCTTTCCCCGCGTTTTCGCGGAGAGGAATGCACACGTGTGATCACGCGGCTGGGCTATGGTTAGCCTGGGGCCGGGGCAATGACAAGAAATGTCAAAAAGAGGATAATGGTATTATGAGAGTTCCTGGAGGGACTCCCGTAGCTTGGAAGCGCGGCGGGGCAGAATGAAAAAGGTGTAGAGGATGCCGGAGGCAAGATAGGCGGAGAAGAGCAGGAAGCCCATGAGCCACGGTTCGGAAGCCACGACGACAAAAAGAAGCAGGGCCGTGACCATGGCGCTGAAGGGATGGGCCTTGACCAAGCCAAATTCCTTGAACGAGGCGTAGCGCACGCGGCTGACCATGAGAAAGGACAAGGCGTAGACAAGAAAGAGGCAGGCCTTGGGCATGACGGCGGCGGCAATGTCGTCGGGCAGATACTGCTCGAACATGTAAAACAGCGAGATCATGCAGCCGGCGGCCGGGATGGGCAGGCCAACAAAGAATTTCTTGGAAGCAGTGGTCTTGCCGGACATGACGTTGAACCGGGCGAGGCGCAGCGCGCCGCAGGCCACGAGCATGAAGGAGGCCAGGATGCCCAGGCGGCCGAACCGGGCCAGCTGCCACTGGTAGACCATGATGGCCGGGGTGACGCCGAAGGCGACCAGATCGGCCAGGGAGTCGAACTGGACGCCGAAATCGCTGCTGGTGCCGGTGAGCCGGGCCACCTTGCCGTCGAGTCCGTCAAACAGGCAGGAAAAGAGGATGGCCAGGGCGGTCATGTCGAAGCGGCCTTCGATGGCCCACAGCGCACCAAGAAAGCCAGCGAACAGGCTGGCCATGGTGAACAGGTTCGGCAGGATATACACGCTCCTGCGAGCCCGGCTCTGGGTGACTTTCTCTTCCATCGATTCCACTTTTATCGGCACTGCGGGCGGTAAAACCCCGCCCCCTACTCAGCCTTTTTCGCCAAAACGGTGACGCCCGCTGTGGTTTTCTGGCCCATTGTGACAGCCGGAGCATACCCCTGTGGCAGATAGACGTCAAGGCGCGAGCCGAACTTGATCATGCCGTAGCGCTCGCCCCGGCCGAGCCGGTCGCCGACCTTGGCCGGGCAGACGATGCGCCGGGCAATGAGTCCGGCGATCTGCATGACCGTGAAACGCGCGCCCTCAGGGTCGGTGACCACGATCATGTTGCGCTCGTTGTCGGTCGAGGCCTTGTCCAGCGAGGCATTGAAGAATTTCCCGGGGATGTAGCGGACTTCCGAGACCACGCCGGTGACCGGCGAACGGTTCACGTGCACGTTAAAGACGTTCATGAAAATGCACACCACCTGCCGCGTTTCGCCGGAAGCCGGATCGGTGGCCTCGCCCATCTTGCAGACCACGCCGTCGGCCGGGGCCACGGCGATGCCAGGCTCGACCGGGGCGGCGCGGTCGGGATCGCGGAAGAAATTGAGCGAGAAAAACGTGAGCAGCAAGAAGAGTCCGGCCAGCCAGGGCCAGCGCAACACGGCAGTGATCAGGGCGGCCAGGGCAAAAAATCCGATGATCGGCAGTCCGTCGCGGGCCAGACCGCAGATGGGATTATACATGGGCGGCTCCAAGGGGTGGACACACGGCGGCCAGTTCGTCAAAAAACGAGGCCCGGTCCCGGTAGAGGATGGTTTTGAAACCAAGGGTCGCGGCCAGGGCCGTGTTGTGACCGGCATCGTCGATAAACAGGGAGGCCTCCGCAGCCACGCCGAGCGCCTTGAGGGCGAGGTGGAAAAACGCAGCTTCGCGTTTGCTTGTGCCGTGGTGGTAGCTGTTAAAGACCCTGTCGAAATGGGAAAAGACGTCATGGCGGGTGTCGAGCCGGGCCAGCCATTCGGTCTGGTCACTCAGGATGGCGGTCTTGAGTCCGGCCGCCCGGGCCGCATCGGCCACGGCAAACATGAAGGGCCGGGGGACAAAGCGGGACAGCACGGCCTCAGTCAGGTCGGCGTCCTCGGCCACGATGCCCGTGGCCCGGCGAAAGGCCTGCCAGAACCCGGCCTCGTCGCAACCGCCGATCACGTACCGGGTGGTCCAGGCCATCTCATAGGCCCGGGGCACCACGATAGCCGGATCGCGCCCGGCTTGCTGGGCGATATGGATGAGTCCCTCGCGGAATCCTTCCTCGGCCAGCACACCGCCGAAATCGAAAAAAATGGCGGTAAGCCCGCACAATTGTTCCATACCCGTCCTTGATTCCGGCTGCATCGCTTCCCATGCCGGCGCAAAGCCCGTACACTGGCATTTGCCTGGATGGCTTTAGCCGCAAAGATGCCCCCCGGCAAGTCGGGAATTCCCTCTGGAGGAAAACCATGTCCGAGACCATCCGCGTCGGGGTCAGCGCCTGTCTGCTCGGCCAGCCTGTCCGCTACGACGGCGGCCATAAGCGTGATCTTTATATTATAGATACCCTGGGCCGCTCTTTCGAATTCGTTCCGGTGTGCCCGGAAGTGGAATGCGGCCTGGGCGTGCCCCGGGAAGCCATGCGCCTGGTCGGCGACCCGGACGCGCCGCGGCTGGTCGCCATCAAATCCGGCCTCGACCACACCGACCGAATGCAGGCCTGGGCCGCCGGGCGCGTTGCGGCACTGGCCGAAGAAAACCTGTGCGGCTTTATCTTCAAATCCAAGTCGCCCTCAAGCGGCCTGACCCGGGTCAAGGTCTACAATGACAAGGGTTCGCCAACCGAACGCGGGGTCGGCCTGTTTGCCCGGGCCTTTATCGACCGCTTTCCCCTGATCCCGGTCGAGGACGAAGGCCGGCTCCATGACGACAAGCTGCGGGAAAACTTCATCGAACGCATTTTCACCCTGACCCGCTGGCGCGCCGCGTTGGCCGGCGACGGCCAGGCCTCGCTTCTCTCCCGGATCATCGCCTTCACCGCCAGCCACAAGCTGCTCCTTATGGCCCACAGCCCGGAGCTGGCCCGGCAGATCGGCCGATTGACCGCCGAAGCCAAGAACTGGCCGGCCGACGCCCTGCGCCAATCCTACGAAACCCTGCTCATGCGGGCCTTGGCCCTGCCGGCCACCCCGGCCAAACACGCCAACGTGCTCCAGCACATCATGGGCTATTTCAAGAAAATGCTCACGACCGGGGAAAAAGCCGAGGTAAACGAGGTGATCGACGCCTATCGCCTGGGCCTCGTGCCGCTCATTGTTCCCATCACCCTGCTTACGCACTACACCCGCAAATACGATGTGGCCTATTTACGTGATCAGGCCTACCTGTCGCCGCACCCCATCGAACTCAAACTGCGCAACCACGCCTGAGCCGGAGCCTGTCCATGCCGCGACGCCCACTCCTGTTTTCCGCCCCGCTCCTCTTAACCGCCCTGCTCCTCCTGGCCGCCGCCCCAGGCGTCCAGGCCGCCCCGCTTCCCGGACGGCAGGCCACGGCCCATCTTGTTGAGAATCTGACCCGCTCGGGCCGGGTACATGGCCTGGTGGTGGGCTATGTCAGCCCGGCCGGGCGCAAGGTCTACGGCTTTGGCCAGCGCGGCGAGGGGCGCGTCGCCAAGGTCCCGGACGGCAGCACGCTTTTTGAGCTCGGCTCCATCACCAAGACCTTCACCGGCCTGCTCCTGGCCCAGGCCGTCCTGTCCGGCCAACTGCACGACACCGATCCCATCCGGCTCACCCTGCCGCCCGGGACGCTGGCCAAAGATTCGCCGCTGTGGTGGGTGAGCTACCTCGATCTGGCCACCCACAGTTCGGGACTGCCCGAAGGGCCGGACAACCTGCCCTCAAAAGATCCGCAAAACCCCATGGCCGGCTATTCCACGGGCCTGCTCCTGCGCTACGTCGCCCAGGCCGCCCTGATCGCGCCCCTGGGCCAGAACTTCTATTACAGCAACGTCGGCGCGGCCCTGACCGGCTATCTGCTGGCCCGGGCCGCCGGCGTCGATTACGAAACCCTGGTGGTGGAGCGTATCTGTACGCCCCTAAGCCTGGCCGACACCCGGGTGACGCTTTCCGAGGACCAGCGCTCCCGCATGACCCACGGCCATGACGCCAAGGGCAGGGTCGTGCCCAACTGGGAAGTCAGCGGCCTGGAAGGCGCCGGGGCGTTGCGGTCCACCGCCGACGACCTGCTCGCCTACGCCGCGGCCAATCTGGGGCTGACCCCGACGCCCCTGCTCGCGCCCGCCCGGCTGGCCCAGTTGCCGCGCAAGCATGTCTCTTCGATCCCGACGCTCTATATCGGCTATTTCTGGAACGTCATGAATTTTGGCGGCAAGGAGTACGTGCTCCACGCCGGCCGCTCCGGCGGGTATTACGCCCTGGTCCTCATGTCCCCGATCGATATGTCCGGGGTGGTGCTCCTTTGCGACACCGAGGGCGATTTCTCCAAAGAAGGCTGGAAACTCCTGGAGCTGCTGACCGGCAAATCCGTCGGGTCGTAATTTCCTTTTTGGAGATGCGGCCCCGGTCTTGACTGACCCTATGGGGTGCTTATGAAAATCATATCCTAATTTCATGTTGACGGAGGTTTGGACCATGTTCAAGCATCTGTTGCCGCGAATGCGGGAGCGTTCTGCGGCTGCCAATCGTCCGGTCAGCTTGTCGGACATGATGGAGGAATTCTGGCGCGAACCCTTTGGCAATCTGTCCCCGCTTTTCCGCGATGCCGGATATCCGGCCGTGGACGTCAGCGAAGCCGACGGCGTTGTCACCGTCAAGGCGGAGTTGCCAGGACTTGATCCCAAGGATGTGACCATCAGTGTTGAAAACGATGCGCTGATCCTTCGCGGCGAAAAGCGCTTCGAAGACGAGCAGAAGAAGGACGATTACCACCGCATCGAACGCGCCTACGGCTCATTTTCCCGCGTCGTCCCCCTGCCCGGCAAGGTGAAGGAGGCCGAAGCCAAGGCCCGCTTCGAAAAGGGCGTGCTCACCGTCACGCTCCCCCGAGACGCAGCCGAGGCTGTCCGCAACATCCCCATCGAAGGCGCATAGCCTGCCTTGCCGCCCCAAAGGCCGGAGCTTCACCGCTCCGGCCTTTTTTGTGGTGAAACGCCCGTACTGCCCGTGAGCGTAGCCACTGGCCCCGCCAGGGGGTGTTTCGGAAGGCCGGGGGACATGGCCTCAGCCTTCCGACCACGCTTCGAGCCCGCGGGGAGAACAGGAAGCCGCCGGATTTCACCGAAAAGGACGACCCGGCCGCCGGTTGCAGGACCAATGGCCTTAATAAGCCCGTGAGTCCCTTGAAGACACGGGATGGGCCATACCCCCCTTGTGCACCCGTTCCCGAAAAAAAGCGGACTCCACTTCGCCCCGTTCTCCCTGCCGGCCGTCCCGGAAACGGGCCAACCAGGGGTGCGGGGGGACCATATTTGGGGTTGCGGTCCGGTCATAGGGGCCGGCCCGCCGGGACAGACCATTTCCCGGCCCGGCAGCCGACACGAGGTCTTCAAAATTTATCATTTAAATACAAATATTTATGTCTCATTTTTGAAATTTTTAAAATTTCCTGTTGACGAGCGGGCCGGATTTTGACAGTTATGCGCCTCGGCAACGGCGGCCGCCCCGCCGAGTCGGACCGGACGGAAAAGATTGAAAAAAGTCATTGACAACCGGGCCGGCAGCGAGTAAACAAATTGCTCCTTGAAACGAGGCGGCATAGCCAAGTGGTAAGGCAGAGGTCTGCAAAACCTCCATTCTCCGGTTCAAATCCGGATGCCGCCTCCACAGCCGAACATTGAGCGGGAATAACTCAGTGGTAGAGTGCAACCTTGCCAAGGTTGAAGTCGCGGGTTCAAATCCCGTTTCCCGCTCCACTGAAAAATCGACAGGGCCGGCCCACAAAGCCGGCCCTTTTTCTTTGCCATGCCCCCGCGATTGCGCTATTGCCGGCAATCCATACCGCACAGGGAGTGTTTATGGACACAGCCATCCCCCTCGACGCCCCCCTCGACGAACTTCTGGACGCTGCCAAGAGCCGCTACGACGTGCACTTCGAGCCCGTCTCCGTGGGCGGCGAAACCCTGGAACTTCTCCAAATAGACGACGTAGCCGCCCTCATTGACCGCCAGTTGGCCATCGCCGGCGACGGCCCGGTCGAGCTGCCCTACTGGGCCACGATCTGGCCCGCCGCCCTGCTCCTGGCCCATTCCCTGCGCCACCTCGGGCCAGCCAACGGCCGCACCCTGCTCGAAGTCGGCAGCGGCATCGGCCTGTGCGGCCTGTTTGCCGCCCAAAAGGGCTTCACCACCCTGGTCACCGACATCCATCCCGACGCCCTGCTTTTTGCCCAGATCAATATTCTGCAAAACGGCCTGGCCGACACGGCCAGCGTCGCCCGAGCCGATTTCACGACCGACCGCCTGGGCCGGCGCTTTGACGTCATCCTCGGGGCTGAGGTGCTTTATCTCCAGGACACCTACCGCAGCCTGCTCAAATTCTTCCTGGCCCACCTCGCGCTCAAAAAAGACGCCGCCCTGCTGTTGGCCAAGGATTTCACCCGCAAGGCCACCCGGTTCATGGAACTGGCCGATGAAGAATTCACCATTGCCGAGCGGGTGGTCGGCTACAAGGAAACCGCCCCGGAGTCGGGACAGCCGGAACGCAAGCTGTGCCAGATCTACCGCATGACGCCCAAAAAGGTCGTCTAGGCGGCAACCCCTACCCGAACGGAAGCATTGCATGGACCACCGCGACACCCTGGCCCCGGGCCTGACCCATCGCCCCAAGGGCTACACCGTCGATCAGGATAAAATCATATCTCCGGCCGAGACCGTGGCCCGGGCCAAAGCCGCCTTTGCCCGGCTCGGCACCGGCGTTTTGGCCGAAACCAAACGCATCGACACCGGCCGACTCGGCATTCCGGTCTTTTTAAGCATCTGCGGCGACGAAGCCCGGGCCGTCATGCCCACCCGCAAGCAGATGGGCAAGGGAGCCTCCCCGGAGCAGGCCGAGGCCTCGGCGCTCATGGAGCTGGCCGAGCGCTACAGTTTTTTCTCGTTTTGGCGCGATGAAGACCGATTCTTCCCGGCCACCTGGAGCGAGGCCGAGGCCCGGTTTGGCGACGCGCTCATCCCATTGTCGGTCATCAAGGCCTCGGTGGGCGAGACCATAAGCGACGCGGACGCCCGGCGCATCCTGGACCTCGTCCCCTGGCGCTTTGCGCTCGTTTCCGACGTGGCCAAGGGGACGGACGTGGCCGTGCCCCTGGATTGGTTTAAGATCTTAAACGAATTTAACGGTTCTTCCGCCGGCAACTGCTTCGAGGAATCCGTGCTCCAGGGGGCCTGCGAGCTGGTCGAGCGCCACGTCTCGACCATCATCGACCGCACCCGCCCCATCCAGCCCACCATCGACCCGGCCAGCCTCCAGGACCCGGTGCTCCAAAAGCTCCTGGACGCCTTCACCAGCCAGGGCATCAAGGTGTGGCTCAAGGATTTCACCCTGGACATGCCCGTGCCGACCATCGGGGCCTTAGCCTATGATCCGGGCACCTTCCCCCATGCCTCGGAGATCGTCTTTACGGCCGGCACGGCGACCTCCCCGGCCAAAGCCGCCATCCGGGCGCTGACCGAAGTGGCCCAGCTGGCCGGCGATTTCGAGAGCCTCTCCAACTACGAGGCCTCGGGCCTGCCCAAGTTCACCTCTGTGGACGCGGCGGCCTGGGTGACCGAAGGTCCGCTTGTCCCCCTGTCCAGCCTGCCCGGCCTTGAGCGCGACGACATTGCCGAGGAGCTGGCCGAGCTGGCCGAGGCCCTGGCTGCGCGCGGCTTTCCGCTTTTGACCGTGGACACCACCCATGCCGAACTCGGCCTTGCGGCCAACTACAACGTGGTGCCCGGTTTTCTCTTTCGCGAACGCACCCCGGCCGCCAGCCTCGGGCTTTTCACCGGCCGACTGCTGGCCGAGGAAGCCGATCCGGCCACGGCCGACGCCGGTCTGGCCGCCCTGGCCGAAATCTACCCCAGCGCCCCCTTCGTGGCCTTTTTCGAGGGTGTGCTGTCCCTTCGCCTGGGCGACGCCGAGGCTGCCGCACCCCAGTTCGCCTGCGCCGAGGCCTTGCAAACCAGTGCCGAGGACAAGGGACTGGCCGCCTTTTACCAGGCCCACGCCCTGTCCCAGCTCGGCCGCTTCGACGAGATCGTGCCCATCTTGGACCGGGCCGTGGCCTATTGCCCCGAGGTCAAGGAATACTTTAATCTGCGCGGCGTGGCCCAGTACAAGGCCGGACGCTACGAGGCGGCTGCCGCCGACTTTGCCGCCGCCCTGGAGCTGGACGCCGGCTCGGCCATGGATCTGGCCAACCTGGGGCTGTGCCAGGCCAAACTGGGGCAGAACGCCCTGGCGGTCCATTACCTGGAAGCGGCCTTGGCCCTGGACCCTTCCATCACGTTCGCCAAGGATCAATTGACCGCCATGGGTCGGTAAAGACTGCGTAAAGTTGTCGCAACAGCGTAGCATAACGGACGAAATCGACGCAGGGCTGTCGCCTCCGCTTTGAAAAGCCGTTGACACCAACAGGTTTTCAAGGATACGTTCGGAAAGTAACGCGGGAGCCTGAAGCTGCCACTGGAGCCGGTTCCCTGACAAGCACGACCCATCGGGCATCAAGGGTGCTCTGATCTATGGGTGAGGCCTCCCCGCTGCGCGTGGGGGCATTGGAATCGCCCGGCTCTCCTGTCGGGCGCTTGTATTATCAACCTTGTAAGGAGGATGCGCATGGCTACTGTTGAGTACAAAGGCAAAACCTTCGAGGTCGACGAAGACGGCTTCCTGCAGAAGTTTGAAGACTGGACCCTGGAATGGGTTGACTACGTGAAGGACTCCGAGGGCATCAAAGAGCTGACCCCGGAGCACAACAAGGTCATCGAGTTCCTGCAGGACTACTACAAGAAGAACGGCATCGCCCCGATGGTGCGCATCCTGTCCAAAGTGACCGGATTCAAGCTGAAGCACATCTACGAGCTGTTCCCGTCCGGACCTGGCAAAGGAGCCTGCAAAATGGCCGGCCTGCCCAAGCCCACCGGCTGCGTCTAGTTCTCGCTTCTCTTCGAGGGAAAAAGGCGGCGGGGCAACCCGCCGCCTTTTTTTGTCTCCGGTCCCCGGCAGGCGCATCCTTGCTCCCAGGGCAGCCCGGCCGTGCCTGCCGGGCTGCCGGACCGCTCTCCCGCCCCGCCGCCGTTACGCTGTCTGTCCCTGCCCGATTTCACTATGGCCCGAATCCATGGCTGCCCCGAACCGCTCCGAGGCCGCCCGGTCAGACCGTTCGATGTTGCCTGCCCGCCGCCTCGGAAGGGTTACAAATGCGTTTGGGTCATAACGAGCACGGAAGCGGTCGTGCCGGCCCGCAGCACGACATTCTCCGGCTTTTGCACAATATGAATCCGGACCGGAATACGCTGGGCCAAACGAATCCATTCGAAGGTGGGGTTGATGGTAGGGAGCAGGTCCTCGCCGGTTGATCCGTCCTGCTGGGCCACGCCCTGGCCTATGCTCTCCACTTCCCCCTCGATTCTCGCATCCGGGTAGGTCATAAGCGTGACAACGGCCTTGTCGCCGGCCGCAATACCGCCGATACATGTTTCGCGGAAGTACCCGGCAATCCAGAAACTGTCGGCATCAACCAGGGCCAGGAGCGGCTGGTTGGCCACGGCCTGACTGCCCGGACGCAGGTTCAGGTTGGCGACGTAGCCATCGACCGGAGCCCGGACCTGGGTGAACTCCAGATTGAGCTTGGCCTCCTCCCACTGGGCCATGGCCTGGCGCAGCAGCGGATTCTCCTCGCCGGGCGCGCCAAGGAGCGCCCGGGAACTGGCCAATTCGGACTCGGCCTTGATCTGGGCCGAAATGGCGCTTTCCAATTGGGCCTGGGCCTGATTGAAATCCGACTGGGCCTTGATGCTGGTCTCCTTGCTCAGGTCATAATCCCGCCGGGCAATGGTGTCCCGGGCCACCAAGGATTCGTTGCGCCCCAGATCCTTGGAGGCTTCATCAAAATGGGCCTTGGCGCTCGTGACCGCAAAACTGGCCTTGCGAATGGCGATTTCGCATTGCTGCCGCGAGGCCGTGGCGCTTTTGACCTGTTGCGTCAGGTTGTCGATCTGGTTGCGCGTCTGGTCCAGGTCGGCGCCGGCCTTGTCAAAGGCGGCCTGAAACGTCCGGGGGTCGATCGCAAAGAGCAGATCGCCCTTGTGGACGAACTGGTTGTCCTTGATCGGCAGCGACACAATCGGGCCGGACACGCGGGGCGTGATCTTGACCACATTTGCCCGGACCTGCCCATCCCGGGTCCAGGGATCGAGCAGGTACTGCCGGAATTTAAGGATCATGAGACCGACGGCAAGACACACAACGGCAGTCGTCAGCACAATTCGAATCGGGAAGCGCATCGAGGTATCCTAGAAAAGAACTGTTTCGATCAGGTTTGAGAAGATGATGGCCAGACACACGAACACCAGCTGCGGGGCGGCAAAATACCGCGACAGGCGAAACCGGTTCAGCCCTCTGGCCAGCCCATAGGCGAGCGCCAGTCCGGAACAGCCGGCGATGAGCAACGGCGGCAGATAGATTCCGGCAATATTGACCTCGCGTGGCGATAGGAGCATCGCTCCCTCCTTTTTCAGTCTGGTTACAAACGCGATTCACGCCAGGCGTCCCAATCAAACGCCGCAGCCAGGGCCGCATGGGCGACGAGGGCGTCGTAAAGCCCCCTGTAGCCGCCAAGCAGACGGTAAGCCCGGGTGTATTGGGCTGGCGTGAACGCGCCTTCGATCTGTTCGAAGCTCGCTTCGCTTGCATTTTCAAGCTGCGCCCGGGCCTGGGCCAGCCGGCCATGCAGGGCGCATTCACGCGCTTGCTGCATCGGACGGGCTGCCCACTGGCGCAAAACGTCCTCAATGGCCGCTCGCCACGCCTCAAGCGCCGCGTCAAAGGCCGGCCACGACGGCGTCCGTTCAGGCTGGGCCGCCGCAAAAAACAAAAACCGGTAGGTCAGGGTATTGAGGCTGGCAACCATGGCCACAGCCTGCTGCGGGGCCTGTTGCGGCAACAACTTATAGTCGACGCCATTGGCCCAACCGCCGATCTTGCCGACCGAGGCCTGCATGGCCGACAAAACGGACGCGCTCGTTTTCCCGGGCCAGCCGGATTTCCTTGGCGTCGCGAACGTGGCCATGAGGGCCAGGGCCTGACGAAAATACCGGGACCCAAGACGCACAAACATCTTTTCCGGGCGTAAGGAACACACGCCATTGGAGGCCATGGCCGCCAACGGCAGGCTCAGCAGCATGGCCGTCGCACTGCTGCAATAGCTGATCATATTATAGACCTGATGGTTCTGAATATTGGTCAGCATAATGAAGGGCACGATGGCGGAAAACTTGAGCATGGTCAGCCGCGGATCCCAGAAGACGTAATAAATGACGCTGGTCAGCACGAAAAGCAGGACGGAAAGCTCCATGTAGCCTGACAACTGCGGCATAACGAAGACATAGAGCACAGCGGCGATCACGACGCCCATCGTATTGGCCAGGATGAATTTCGCCCAGCGCATCTGGGGCGACATGACTCCCATCAGGGTGTGAATCCCGGTAAAGACCACGAGCATCATGTGGCCGGGCGGATCGAAGGCTATCCAGACCAGGGTCGAAAGCCATACGGCCGCCATGCCGCGCAAAAAGGCCATGAAGCTGTCCGGGTCCGCCTGCCGGCCGACCGCCGAAACGTCCGCATCCGGGGCGTCCGCGCCTTGCGGCCGTTTCTCCTTGATACCCCGCATACAGGTCACAAGCCGATCCGTGAGCGCCCCGATCTCCAACACCGTCGCCTGGAGCGTCAAGACAGCGGCCTGCTGCAAATGCGGCAGTGCCCGAAGACGGTCCTGGTCGATCGGCAAGGCAGGGGCCGGCAAAGGCTCTTGCGGCTGCCCGCCGTCGGCCAGGGCGACCACTTGTCGGAAACGCGCCTGCAGGGAGCGCTCGACCTCCGGCAGGTCCGGCAAAACGGCATCCAGGTCGATGCGCCGTAGTTCCGGGAACGTCTCCCGCCAGATCTCCATGGCTTCCATCAGGTCCTGGGCCGTGCGCAGCAGACGCCGCCACCAGTGCCGGACTTCGCGGATCTCGAACTGTTCCATTTCGGCTGCGTCGAGCCGTCGCGCAAGCTGGCCAACGAGCTGGTTCTCCATGGCGTACCAGCTTGCCGTCCGATCCCCGGCTTCCTCCTGGCGAAGCAGGGTAAAATACTGTGCCAGGGTTTTGGCCTCTACCCCCACAAGATTCCTGACCACCAGCTTCAGGTCATCTAAACAGCGCTGCGGCCACACGAAGACCGAAACGAATGCGTAAACGAGGATGCCAAGTCCGGTTTCCTGGACGCGCAGCATCGCGGTATAAAAGGCCTGGTGCGAACTGCTGCCCACGCCGGCGGCGGCAATGAGCAGGGCGACGTAGCCGCTGATGAACCAGAAGTAGACTGCGCGGGTTACTGTAATGCGGTAGGCGCACCAGCCGACATACAGCGACATGAAGAGGGTAAAGGCAAACCGGTCCTGGCCAAACAACCCCAAAGACAGCAGGCCGACCAGACCGCCGACCACGGTTCCCCCGAGTCGCAAGGCGCTTTTATTGAGCGATTCGCCGACGGTCGGCATACTGACGACGGCCACGGCGATTGCGGCCCAATAGGGATTCTCCCAGCCAAGGGCCAGGGCGATGCCGCAGGCAAGCGCCATGGCCAGACCGGTTTTGATGGATTCCCTGGCCGCGAGACGATGATACACCATGTGATACGATCCTGGAGCAACGAGGGCATGGCGGCGACACGACACCGCTTAGCCCCTCCACCCCAAAAGGGGAAAAAGAGGCCTGGCGTCATGTTGGCCCGATGACCCGGCGAAGCCGTTGTGTTGGATACGCTGTCAGGCGGCCGTGGCTGGACTGGCGAAGCAGCATCCGAACGCGGCGCGGGGCGGCCCACTCCCGGGGCGCCAATCGCCGCCGGTTTTCGCCAGCGCGCGTCAATGCGGCACAGTATCCGAACAGATTCGTGCGCCCGGGCCACTCCGGGCGTTCTTCACGCGGAGCAGGACTTCCCGCCCTCTTTCTCTACACCTGTAGACTCAATTTCATATTTTGTCTACATGTGTAGATATTGTATCCAAACTGTCATACGGGGTATCGGGAGAGGCAGCAACATGCAGGGATAGCAGGCTATTTCACAACAGTCCCGCACGACCGGCAAGACCGGCCGCCAGTTTTCAGGCCAGGGGAAGGACGGCAATACCCCACGCTCCCGGGCTGTCAACATTGCTTGCATGGATTGTCGCCGGCAAAGGGGGTATCACCCCAGCACGCCGGGAAGCGGCCGTGCGCCGCCGCCGACAGGCTTCGTCAAGCCCGAGGGATGATCAGCAAACGAGGGGAAACGACATGGATGAGCCCACCACCACAGGCCTTGCCCCGGGCCACCACCCGAAACGGCGGCGAAACGCGGCAGCCACGCGGCAGGCGATCCTCGATTCGGCCCGCCTGGCCTTCACCCGTTGCGGCTATGACGGCGTCGGCGTCCGGGAAATCGCACAAAATGCCGGCGTGACGGCAATGCTCGTCAACCGGTATTTCGGTTCCAAGGAGAGGTTGTTTGAGGAGGTGGTCGAAGCGACGCTGGCGACGCCGGGAATACTCCGGCACGAATTGACCAGGCCGGACCGAACCGTTGCGACGCTCGCCCAAAATATGGCCCGCACCCTGGTCGCCAAGACCGAGCCGGGCGTCAGTCCCCTGGACGGCATCCTGCTGCTGATCCGCTCGGCCGCCAACCCGCAGGCGGCAACCATCCTGCGGGACCATGCCCAGCAGCACCTGCAGCCGCTTGTCGACATCCTGTCCGGTCCAGGCGCTCCGCAGCGGGCGGCCCTTTTGCTGGCAGTCATCGCCGGATTCCAGCTCATGCGGCAAATTATTGGCCTGTCGGCGCTGACTGAGGCCGAGCCAGCCGATCTGGCCCGGCAACTGGAAGGACTCTTTCAAAGCCTGACACAGGGGTTTCCAAGCGAGGGCTCACTTCGCTGACAGGTCAAACCGGGCCGGGCCAAACTGGACCGAGCTAACGACCAAGTGGCCTATTTTTTAGGCGCGGCCTTAGCTTTGGGCGCAGCTTTGGGCGCGGGCTTTTTCTTGGGCTTGGGCGATTTCTTGGGCTTTTTCTTGGGCAGCTTGCCTTCCTCGGCCAGCTTAAACAGCTTGCGTTTTTTTGCGTCAAAGGTCAGCGCCGTGTTGATGGCGGCTAAAGCCAGGGCCGAAATCGTCAAAATGACCACCAGCCCCTTTTGCAACTGCCACTTCTGATGCTCCACCATGTCCGCCACCCAACCCTGGCCGAAACGCTGGAACGCATAGACCATAAGCGGCACCAGCACCAGGGACAACCCCAGGCTTGCCACCTCCATCCACATGAAATTGCGACCAAAAAGCATGGTAAAAAAGGTCGAATCACGCACAATGCGAAGCGTGATCAGCCGGGTGCGCAACGTCTGGATGCGCTCGTCCACCTCCGGCATACTCTCGCGGCTTTTCCGAAAATTGGCGGCCTCGTCCATGGATGCGGTGCGCATCCAGTTAAGCCTCGTGGCGCAATAGTTGAAATCCTTGTTGAACTCCCGCAAGAGTGAGGGGAACGGGAACCACGCCGCCTCCCGCTGAATGCCCTTCAAATCCTCCACCTGCCGGTCCTGTCTGGCCCGCATGGCCGCCAGTTCCTTTTCGATAGCCTTTTTGACTTCGGCTTCGAAGGCATCCACTCCGTTTACAAGTCGCTTAAAAGCCACATAATTGCTGACTTTGCCAAGCGTCGCCAAGACCTCGGCCTTGGCCGCAGCCTCAGCCAGATACGGTTCTTCATCGAGAAACCGGCCGCGCACCGATTCGGACAGTTCGGCCAGGGTGCCAAGCCGGTGCTTGGCCTCCTCCCGGGCGGCACTCCAGACCCGCCACAACGCGCCGAGCACCTGCAACCGGCCGCGCTCCAACTCCGGGTCGAGCAGCACCCGGTTAAATGTTGGCGCATCTGCCGTCACCAGGGGGAGCAGATACTGCAACCCCTGATCGATAAAGCCCATCTTCACCAGACACACGCCCTGGCGGTAGACCGGCTCCAACCACTTGGGATTTTCCCGTAGGGTCTCGCGGTAATGGGCGATGGCCTTATGGCTGTCCCCCTGGATTTCCGCCGTCCGGGCCTCCAGGAAATGGAAATAGCCCCGTTGCAGGGCCGTGTGGCACTGCCGGCCCGCCTCCTGCCAATAGTAGACGGCCTTGGTCCAATCCCCGGCTTCCATGGCCTGAAAACCTTGCAGCGACTTGGGCTGGTAAGCCCGGGGATACTTGGCCAGGGCCTGGGTCATGAGCGCATCGTAATTCTCGGCGTCATCGCTGCGAAAAGCGACCAGGGCGCCCCAGAAAAACTCGCCCTCGCGCTGGCCCAGCTGGGCCAGACCATCCGGCAGGACCTTGCCCTTGCTGCGCCACACCAGCTCGAGAAAGCGCGTCTGAAACGGCATCCCGGTCTCGAAAAGAGACTGATAAAACAGGCACGGGGCATCGCCGCCGGTCAGCAGGCGGGCCGACTCGGTGTCAAAATCAGCGGCCAGGGCCGTTTCCAGGCCCTGGGACAGCGCTTCCAGGCCACCCATGTCCACATCACCGAAAAGCTCCCACACTTCGGGCTTGGGCACGGTCAACAGTTTGGAAGGGCAGTGGTGCGGGGTATGGTTGTTCAGTCCGCAGTAGAAACACGGTTTGGCGTCCCCGCCAGACAGTGCCGAGGGTAACGGCACGGCCAGTTCGCCTTGGATTTTCTCCTCGGCGGCGTCTTCGGTCTCTTCCGCCCGGGCCAGACTGACGTTGCACCAGTCCTCGACGGTCACCCCGCGCGACAGCGTCCGGGCCTCGTGGATGATGAAGTCGTCGCCCAGCAGAAAGGCCGAACGGTAGCTCATGTGGGGATAGTCCGGACTCATCTGGTCCCAGTCCAGACCAAGGCGTCGGGGCAGGTCCTTGCTCAGGGTCCGGCCTTTGGACGAGGCCGCGGCCATGACGCTTGGCCAGTAACGGCCCTGCTCCCCTTCTTCCTTAAGCCGCATGATCCGGGCAATGGTGTCGCGCGACCACGAACGAAACTTGCGCAGCCCGGACAGCTCGAAAATAAGAAACCCTTCATGCCGGATGAACTTGACGCCCAGGCGTTCGACGATATCAAGGAGTTCCTCGGCGATATTGCGCCAGCCCTCGGCCGTATTGCGGCTTAAAGGATCGCCCAGGGGCCGCAGCACGCAATACCAGATGAGCCCCGGGTCGTAGGACAAGGCGGTATCGGCCTCCAGACGCTCGAAGGCAACCCGGGCCAAGCCCATGGTGGGTTTGGTGTGCTGGCCCGACAGTCCCGGGAGATGGGCCAACTGTGGTTTGAGATTGGGATGGAGTAGGATCTCCAGGGTTTCGCCCGGCGAGACATGCTGGCGCGACAGCTCCACGGACATGGTCAGTGAGCGCTCGAATTTGGGGCTGACCAACATCGCCGCCGGCACTGCCTCCATAAAAAGGCGCATGGCGTTGACCTTGCCCCAGACATGGATGCGCCCTAAGGCCCGCAGGCCCTCCTCGCTGAAGAAAAACCACAGGGCCTGGCCGTAGGCGTCGGCCATGCGAAAACCGCCGTAGTCCTCGAGCATGGTCGGGATGCCCGGGTCGAGTTCGCCGTCCCAGACCACCCAGACGCAGATGCCGTTGTGCACCATGCGCGTGGTCGGAATCTGGGGCAGCTTCTCCAGCAGATTGGCGATGTAAAACGTAGACAAGGGCGCTGTTCTCCCTTACTTGCCGTTGATGGACATATCAAAAACCATTGCGGCGCTTAAGGCTCAGCCGGGCTTTCTGGAGAAAGTCGGCATGGTACTGGTGCATAACGGCATGGCCCGGGCCACGTCCCGGCAAGGGGCTCCGGTGGCCTCCCTGGAAGTCCGGGTGGACGCCGATCTGGTGGAAGCCATCCGCCAGGAAGGCGAAGCCATGCCCGGCATGTTCCGGGTGCTGGTCGAAGCCCGGGCCGGCACTTTTGCCCCGGGCGACGATCTGCTTTTTATCATCGCTGCCGGCGATATCCGGGAAAACGTCCTGGCCGGGCTCACCCACACCCTGACGCGCATCAAGGCCGAGGCCATCACCAAACGGGAAGTCGCGCCCTAGGCCTTTTCCCGGGCCGGCGGCCTCTCGCCGGGCCGCCCCAACCCGCCGCATTCAGGCCGCCCCGTCCGGCGCGGGCGGCTGGGTGTCATGCGCTTTGGCCGCGCCAAGGGCCGTTTCCATCAGGGCCAGCACCCGCTCGGCCTCTTCCGGTCTGTCGCGCTTGCAACAGCCAACGACATAGACCCGGACCTTGCGGCGCAATTCTTTTTCAATGCAATCCCGATGCCAGGGCGTCACTTCCGGCCGGGCCAAGAGGCCGATCATCGCCCGTATGCGAAACAGGTCCTGGCCAATAAACATGGTCGAGAGCTGATCGCCCCGCCCGCCGTGGCGCACGGCCAGGTAGGCGTCCAGCAACCCTATGGGATGGCGCAGCAAGGTCCGCAGCCACAGATCATAGTCTTCGCAGGCCGGGAGACTTTCGTCAAAAAGCCCGACCTCCTCAAAAAATCCCCTGGCAAACATCGTTGTCGAAGGGCTGACCAGACACATATCCAGTGCGGCCTCAAAAAAGAACCCATCCGGCTTGCCATGTCTGGCCACGGGATTGACCCGCCGGCCGCCGCGCATCCATATTTCCTGGGTCTGGCTTATGATATGGCCGTTTTCCAGCATGTAGGCCAGCTGGCGGGCGGTTTTGTCCGGCAGCCATTCGTCGTCGGAATCCAGCAGGGCGATAAAGTCCCCCCGGGCCGCAGCAATCGCCACATTGCGCGCCGCCGACACCCCGCCGGGCGTCTGCCGGCGGATCACCGTCAGCCGGGGATCGTCCACGGCAGCCAGCAGCGCCGGAGTCTCATCCGTCGAGCCGTCGTCAACCACCAGGACTTCCAGGCTTCCATGGGTCTGGCCCAAGGCCGAAGTCACGGCCCGCATCAGGAGCGCAGCCCGGTCGTGGGTGGGGATGATGACCGTGACCAACGGTTCGGCCACGTGCGGCAAGGGTGCGTGCGTCATGGTCCCGACACTACATGGCCGGGCCGGACCTGCCAAGGCCGCCTCTTTCCCCCGGGCAGGCAACCGGGCATACTGGGCCAAACGCCACCCGACAAAGGAGCCGCCATGCCCCGCGTCCATCTCGATCCCGTGCGCGCCTACCGCCAGACCCATGCCCCGCGCCCGGGCGAAACTGCCTTCCAGGTGGTGGTGGCCCAGACCGATCTCTGGGTGGTGGCCGAGCGCAGCCTGTCCCGGGAGATTGCTGATTTCGTCTCCGCCCTGCGCGCCCGGCTCTCCACCTACCTGCTGCTCCACCCCGATTTCCAGCACAGCCTCGTGCCCGTGGCCCTGACCGACGACGCCCCGGACATCGCCCTGGACATGGCCGAGGCGGCCGCGCGTTTTGGCGTCGGCCCCATGGCCGCCGTGGCCGGGGCCATGTCCCAGGCCGTGGCCGACCGCTTTGCCGGGCAGTCGCCGGAACTGTTGGTGGAAAATGGCGGCGACGTGTTTTTGACCGGCCGGCGCGAACGCATCGTGGCCCTTTTGGCCAAGCCCGTGGAAGGGGCGCGCCTGGCCCTGCGCTTTGGCCCGGACGCCCTGCCGGCCGCCATCTGCGCCTCCTCGGCCACGGTTGGCCCGTCCTTAAGCCTTGGCCGGGCCGACATGGTGACGGTGGTGGCCGACCGGGGGGCCATCGCCGACGCCGCGGCCACGGCCCTGGCCAATCTCCTGGTCACGGCCGAGGACATGGAAGGCGTGCTGGCGGCGGCCGAGGGCATGGCCGGGCGAGGCGTTCGCGGCGCGTTTCTCCAGCTAGGCGAACTGGTGGGACTGGTCGGGGACCTGGAACTGGTGGCCTTGGAGTAGACTGACGCCGTCAGCAAACCCAAGATCTGCGCAATCAGACACCGGGCTGACGCGATTCGGGTATCGGGATTATGACGCCGACGGCAGACGGTGGACGGCCAAGGACCCGATAGGGTTTGAGGGTGGGGATACGGATTTATATGGATATGTAGTCGGGGATACGGTCAATGGGGTGGACCAGACAGGGGAGTTCGGAGTAGCCGGCGCTGTTATCGAAACAATTGCAGGAGGATATGGAGGATTCCTTTCAGGGATACAGTCTGGCAATACCGCTGCGGGGCTTATAGGGGGTGCTGCAGGTGCAGCAGGAGGGATCGTATCTGCCCAAATTGCCTGAGGAATAGGCATGATAAAATAATACTGGCATCCCCTTTAGAAAATAGGAACCTGAATAAATTGGAGAATTTATGCTGCCAAGCAACAACAAACAAATGGAAATGGATCATGAAGCAGTGTATTCATTTTCAGAGTTGCTAAGTCATCAATTTATTGCAAATCACGCAGACAAAGCTATGTCGGCTGTTTTAATATTTTCACTTGCATATATTACGTTAATACAAAATATTATGAATATTAAAATTGTATTATTGTATATGCTTTTTTCAATTATTATTTGTTTATTCAGAGTTATACAAAATAAATTTTGCAACAGAATTGTTTTACGCTTTAATGAAAGAAAAGCATTGTTTTACATGAACAGGAACAGCGGCATAGTTGACAATAACTTTTCAGACATTAAATCAATACGAGTCAATGGATATATTGTTGTCGTTACAAATAAACAAAGGATATACTTTGCCAACACTCACAATATTCAACTATGCCAATGTTTAAATAGAATTTCAGAAATAAAATGGGGACTGTTGTGTAATATATTTGGTCCTCCACCCGAATTCCGTGACAAAGTTGCTACGACCGCGACCGGCGACTGACCCGGGTCGCCTTCCTCTCGGGCAAATTCCTCACCCGGACTACGAGGAAGCAAGCGCCTGACCAAGGGCCTGAGGATGGACCCGAACAAAAATCAGAAAACAACAATCCTGCTAGCCCCTGCTCATAGCATGAATAGCTTATTAACAAACAAGCTAGCACTGTAGTCGCAATGAAACCACACAATAAACTATCGACGCATTTAAAAAACGGAGTCATTATATCTATATCAGTTACCATATCATCAATTGTGTCTGGCATGATATTTGCTTTAGAATCTCCTTTGCTCTTTTTTGTTTCACACAGGTCAAACTCGCAGTTTTTAGAATTTGGAATTCTATTTATTTTTACAATAATATCAATATTTGGTGGCGTCATCGCTTTTATACGAACCAGAAAATACATTTCAAGAATACTTGGGGAGACATTAAACTAATGCAACTCCTTGCCACAACATTATTGATTTCATTCAAATTTTGTTATCCACGTCAGTAGGCACATGATAAAATCCGAGCAAGTGAAACTCAAGGACGCATAAGTAATCGTCCCGCTTGGCGACGTCATCACCCTCGAACGCGACTCGGACGGCGGGGCACGGCCCTCGTGGTCCCGAACGGCCAACGCACGGCACTCAAGGTGGACGGTGCGAGTCGTCTCACCCGGGGCACCTACCCGAATGGCGGGCAGGTGCTGACCGAAACCGATCCCAACGGCAATCACTTCGACCATGTCCTTGATGCCAAAGGCCGGGTGACCAAGTCGGGTCGCTGCGAGCGGAGACCGACCCCAACGGGAACCGTTTCTGCTCACCGGCTCGGGCGGCTACACCAGCATAGGTTCGGGCGCTGATCGTATCGGCTTGGTCAACCCTTGACTTACCCTGTCCCACCGCCGAACGCGGCAGCAATCAGGCGCTCGGCGTCGGTCTCAAACCAGACTTGCCCACCCAACCCGTCAGGCAGCAAGGCAAGCACCCCTTCAAATCGTTTCGCGGCAATCCAACTTTTTCCCACGATCGCGCCGTACAATACTGTTTGCTGGAGACGTGTTGGATGGCCCGAATTTTGTTCTGTAGCGTCATGCTATCCCAAAAAACACCGAAAGCGCCCTTGTAATCTCCAGCATCGTTTCGTCATCTAAACGGCCGAATGGGCCGTCAACTTTTTCACGGGGGACTGTGCTGGTTTTGTCGATCATCACTTGGGACGGTTTGCGTAGCCCGTTCGCTTCATCTGGTTCAACATCAAAACGCAACAGGGGCGCGCCCTCCACGCAAAATCCTGTGATCGGCAAGAGCGTCACGGATGCGTGGTCGGCAAACAAGTCGGATTGAATGACCAGGGCGGGGCGGGGCTTTCCGTAGTCGCCAGAGAGCGAAACTGTCACGAGATCCCCGCGCTTCATTCCCAACCCTCGATGGTCGCGGCGGCCGTGGCCGCACAATCGAGGTGTTCCCGCTCGTGCGGGTCGCTGCTCACAAGCTGGGACTGCCGGCGGCATTCCTCGGCGAAGCCAGGGCGGCGGGTGTCGGGAACCCAAATCTGGATTGGCCGCAATCCCTGCTCCCTGAGCCTGGCGCGGTAACGGTTCTGCTTGGTCATATGGGCTTGCATGGCGTGGCTCCTTTTTTCAAAAGGTAACATGCGACCGGCAAAAGTCAACGTATCTGCTCGCACCCCCCAACGACACCGTCGGCCGGCTGACCCAGGCGACCAAGGACGCTGCGGTCGTCGAAGCATACGCCTAGGCCGGGCCGGGCACCGGCCGCACCGCCGAGACCAACGCCCTGCGCGGGTTGACCAATCGGGCCAACGCCTCCAAGACTGCTGCCGTCTACGCCGCTCCCCCCCCAAAAAAAGCAGACGCCGGACTTTTCAGTCCGACGTCTGCCCGGCCAATGGCGGCCTCCCCCTAGCTGGTGCTTGTTCTCTGTTTTCGAGTCTGCCTGCCGGCTCCACAGGGCGCCTGGTGTTGGTCGCCGGAGCGTGTGGCAGGGCTGCCCTCGAAGGGGGCCTGAAGGGGAAATCCTTGTGCGCGGCGTTTAGGCCCGCATCTGGTCGATGGTGCGCTCCAACTCCCGGCCAAGCGGGGTTTTGAGGGACAAATGCTTCTCCAGGGAAGTGATGCCCTTGACCACCGTGGAGTGGCGGCGATTGAACCGGGTGCCGATGTCGGCCAACGACAGGTCGGTGTGCTGCCGGGCCAGCAGGAAAGCCGTATTGCGGGCCAGAACGAGCTGGCGCTTGCGCGATTTGGACTTGAGCTGGTCGGGCGAGAGCCGGTAGACGTCGCAGACATAGGCCACGATGTCGTCAATGGTGCGCGGCGCGGCGTCCACGTCGTAGTGGCGAAGCACTTCCCAGGCCAGATCGACGGAGATGCGGCAATTGAGCAGTCGGGCCTTGAGCGCCAGGTTTTGCAGGCAGCTTTCCAGCTGGCGCACGTCGGCCGAGAGCTTGTCGGCCAAAAGCGTGGACACGTCCTCAGGCAGAAGCACCTGATGGATAGCGGCCTTGCGCTCCAGAATGCGCCGCCGGGTCTCCCGGTCGGGCTTGTCGATGACAGCCAGAAAGCCGGAATTGATGCGCGATAAGAGCTGGTTGTCCAGGCCCGAGAGTTCCTTGGGCAGAAAGGAACTGGTGAAGACCAGACGGCAGCCCCGGGAATTGAGGGCTTTGAGGGTATTTAAGAGCTCGTCCTGGATGCGCGGCTTGTCGCGGAAAAAATGGATGTCTTCCAACAGAAGCACATCGACGTTTTCCCGGAACGCGGCCTTGAACTGCTCCACCTGCCGGGTCTTGATGGCCATGATGAGGCGGTTGGCGAATTCCTCGGCCGAAAGATAGGCCACCCGGGGCTGGCGCTGGCCCGGATCGCTGTGGCACAGCCGCCGGCCCATGGCCTGAATGAGATGGGTCTTGCCCAGGCCCGGGGCCGAACTGATGAAAAGCTGGTCCGCGGTCAGCGACATGTCGCAGATGCCCCGGCTGGCAGCGTAGGCCATCTCGTTGGAGGGGCCAACGACGAATTCGTCGTAGCTGAAGCGAAAGCGGTCGGCGGCCAGTTCCGGGGCGCGCGGGGCCACGGGCAGGGTCAGCGAGGCGGCCACGGGCCGGGGGCCGGCGGCTTTGGGCGTCTCCTGGCGACGGCTGCGCGGGGCGGCACTGGTCGGCTTGGCTTCGGCGACAATGATTTCCGGGCGGACGCCCATGACCACGGCGGCGGCTTCGGCTATGGAATCGCTCAGTCGTTCCCGCACCCAGGAGGCCACGAAGGCGTTGGGTGCGTCGAGTTCAAGGACGCCGTCGCGGGCCCGGGCCGCAAGCGGTTTGATCCAGAGGTTGAAGAGTCCGGGGCTCAGCGTCTTTTCGAGCAGCTCTTTGGTTTGTGACCAAATCGTTTCCATGCGCGCACCCTACGGCCGGGGAGCGGTCGGGCAAAGGACGATTAGGGACCGCTTTCCGCCAGCCGGCCATTTTGTTCTCTACAATGCAATCCTTCGAAATCAATTGATATTTCCGTCAGGCCAGGAGAACCGGGGGATTTGGGGGGTCGCGCCAGCCCGCCTGGAGCCTGGGTTTTGGGCAGGCGGATTTTTTTATACACATCTGTGAAAGAGTTTTAAACATGGTAATCCATGTTTATCTCAATATTACTCAATGACAGTCAAAATATTTCATCTTCCAACATGCAACTTTTGGGTTGACCTGCCCGAAAATCCGCTTGGCCCTTGCCTTTGCGGCTCCCCACAGCCTCAGGCCAACATGCACACGGCACGAACAATCCTCTTATTTCATTAAGAAAAAAAATTCAGCCCCGCATTTACTGGCCTTTGGACCGGCCAAACGAAAAAACCCGCCACTTTCGTGACGGGTGAGAAAAAATGCCCCAGAAAGCCGAATTTCAGGAATTAGGACGAAATGGAACCAGTTTGTTCAAGACGCGGATATCGGCCACAGCAAAATCGTTCGGATTCCGGGCAATAGCCCAGCCGCTCGCACCGCGCCCCGGCCCGGGCAAAAATCACCGGCAGCGCCTCCCGGCTCAGGGCCAGCATGGCCAGGGCCATGGCCCGGATCTCCCACTGGGCCCGGGTGCAGCAGCGCAGTTCGAAGAAGTGCAGCAGCGACCGGCAGTTCATGGTCACGACAATCTTGGTCTCGCAGGCGTTGGGCAAGACGAACCGGGCGTCCTCGTTGGCCTTGTCGCCCCGGCCATGGCGGGTGAGGATCTCCTGCAACTCGCCATACGCCGCCCCGGCCTGCTCCATGGCCGCCTCGTAGCGCGCCCGGGCCTCGGGAATGGCCGCTATCTGCGGCGGCAGGACGTAATCAAAGCCCACTGCGTCCACGTAGCGCTGGGACTGCTGGGAATAGCTGGCAATGCGGTGGCGCACGAGCTGGTGCGACAGCGCCCGGGACACCCCGGCCACGGCAAAAGTGAAGGAAACGTGTTCGATGGGCGATTCATGGCCGGAATCCAGGATGCGGGCCACGAACGCAGCCTGCTTCTCCGCTGTGATCTCGCCGGACAACAGGCGCGGCCACATGTCCGCCACATACCCGGGATGGTAACATTGGCGAAAGGCGGCATAGATCAGGGCCAGGGCATCGGGGGTGTGGGCAAGCAGCTCCACGGAAAGCCGGGTTTCGGGCATGGTCGTATCCTTCGGTCGCTTACGTCAGCTGCATCTTCAAATGGGCATAGGCCTTGGCCGTGGCCACCCGGCCGCGCGACGTGCGTTTAATAAGCCCGCACTGGATGAGATAGGGTTCGTAAATCTCCTCCAGGGTGCGCACTTCTTCGCTTATGGCCACAGCCAGGGTTTTGACCCCGACCGGGCCGCCTTCATAATGATTGATGAGGGTTTCCAGAATCTTGCGATCCATCTGGTCCAGGCCGCTCGGATCGACGTCCAGGCGCAGCAAAGCGGTATTGGCAAGTTCCTCGTCCAGAGTCGCCGCCCCGGCCACCACGGCGAAATCGCGCAACCGGCGCAGCAGCCGGTTGGCAATGCGCGGCGTGCCCCGGGAGCGCTGGCCAATGGCCAAAGCCCCGGCCGGGGTGATGCCGATGCCGAGGATGGCGGCGGCCCGGGTGACGATGCGGGCCAGCTCGGAGGGATCGTAAAATTCCAGGCGGAAAATCACGCCAAACCGGTCGCGCAAGGGCGAAGTCAAAAGCCCCAACCGGGTGGTGGCCCCGACCAGGGTGAACGGTTCAAGATCGATGCGCACCGTCCTGGCTCCCGGACCCTGGCCGATGATGAGATCAAGCTTGAAATCCTCCATGGCCGGATAGAGGATTTCCTCGACCGCCGGCGGCATGCGGTGGATCTCATCAATAAAGAGGATGTCGCCCCGGCGCAGATTGGTGACGATGGCGGCCAGATCGCCGCAACGTTCCAGGACCGGCCCGGTGGTCTGGACCAGATTGACGCCCAGTTCCGAAGACATGATCTGGGCCAGGGTGGTCTTGCCAAGGCCCGGGGGGCCGTAGAGCAGGCTGTGGTCCAAGCTTCGGCCCTGCTCCATGGCCGCCTGCAAAAAGACGCGCAGATTGGCCCGCAAATCGTCCTGGCCGATAAAATCATCCAGGCGCGACGGGCGAATGGTGTCGTCGGGGAGGGACGCGGCCGCCACGATCCCGTCTGGCGGACAGAACGCCTTGTCCATGCTCATGCCTTGGCCGCCGCCAGCCGCTTGAGGGCCTGGCGAAGCGCCCCGGCCACGTCGAGATCCGGCTCGTCCTCAAGCACCCCGGCGGCCACGCGCCGGGCGTCGGCCTCGGGATAGCCGAGATTGGTCAGCCCGGCCGCCACATCGCCCAAGACGCCGCCGGGCAGGGGTGCGCCAGCGGCCGGACCGGCCACCGGGGCGCGGCCTTCAAGCTTATAGGAAAGCTCGATAAAAATGCGTTGGGCGCTTTTTTTGCCGATGCCCGGCACCGCCACCAGGGCCTCGGCGTCGCCGGCGGCCACGATGCGCAGCAGGTCGTCGCTGGAAAATTGCGACAAAATGGCCAGCGCCGTGCGCGGCCCGAGTTTGCTGATGCCAATAAGCGCCCGGAAGGTTTCGCGGTCCTCAAGGGCGGCAAAACCGAAGAGTTCCAGGGCGTCCTCGCGCACCACGGTATGGACAAACAGGGCCGTCTGGCCGCCCGTGGCCGGCAGCGCCGCCGCCACCGGGGTCGGCAGCTCAAGTTCGTAGCCCACCCCGCCCGGGGTGAGCACAATGGCGAAGCGGTCGCGCCGGGCCAGCACCCGGCCCTCAATATAGCCGATCATCGCGCCCCGCACAGGCGGGTCAGCCGCCTTTGGTTCAGATGACACACGGCCGCGGCCAGTGCGTCGGTTGCGTCCACGGTGAAAGTCTCCCGACATGCCAGCACCCGCGTCACCATGAAGGCCACCTGGGACTTCTCGGCCCGTCCCGTGCCTACAAGGCTTTGTTTGATCACCGTCGGCTCGTAGGAAAAGACCGGCAGCCCGGCCACGGAGCAGGCCGCCAGGGCCGCCCCCCGGGCCTGGCCGAGTTTCAAGGCCGTGGCCGCGTTTTTGGAGACGAACACGTTTTCCACCGAGGCTTCCGTTGGTCCGAACTGGTTGATGAGTTCGGCCACGGCGGTAAAAATAACGCCCAGGCGGCTGGGGAAATCGGGCTGGGAAGCGGTGCGCACCACGCCGGCCCCCAGCAGTTCGAGCACGCCCGAGCGTTCGCGCACAAAGCCGTAGCCCGTGATCCGCGACCCGGGATCGAGCCCGAGGATGATCGTATCGCCGCCCCTGTGTTCCATGCCCGTGGTCCTACCTTTTGTCCGGCCGAAGCGCCAGTCCCGAAAAATGCCCCCCGGCAGCAAAAGGTCCGGGAGGCGGCAACCTCCCGGACCTGTATATGCGCCGCACCGACGGAGCAAGGTGCGCGGACTCAATCAAGCATATTCCAGGTGGGTTTCCAAAGGGCACGCCCTTTGGCCGCCGGAGGCACTCCCCTCTGGATTAAACGAGGGCGTCTAGGCCTCGGCCCAGGCCTTGCTGCGTTCCACGGCCCGCTGCCAGTCATGGAGCAGCTTGTCGCGCACGGACTGGTCCATATTCGGTTCGAACCGACGGTCAAGCTGCCACATCGTGGCGATTTCCTCTTCGCTCTTCCAGAATCCGACGGCCAACCCGGCCAGATAGGCTGCGCCCAGGGCCGTGGTCTCGGTCACCATGGGCCGCTCCACCGGCACGCCCAGGACATCGGCCTGGAACTGCATGAGCAGGTTGTTGCGGGTGGCCCCGCCGTCAGCGCGAAGCGTCGCAAGCTTGATGCCCGCGTCTTTTTGCATGCAGTCCATGATGTCAAGCGTCTGCAGGGCTATCGATTCCAGGGCGGCCCGGGCGATGTGGGCCTTGGTCGTGCCCCGGGTGATACCCACCATGGTGCCGCGGGCGTACTGGTCCCAATGCGGCGCGCCAAGGCCGGCAAAGGCCGGGACCAGGAAGACGCCGCCATTGTCCGGCACGGACAGGGCGAGTTGTTCGACTTCCGGCGCGCTCTGGATGATGCCAAGGCCATCGCGCAGCCACTGCACCACCGCGCCGGCAATAAACACGCTGCCCTCCAGGGCGAAATACCGCCCCGAAGGGGTGGCCCAGGCCATGGTGGTCAGCAGGTTGTTGGTGCTGGCCCGAGGGGCCTGGCCGGTGTTCATGAGCATGAAGCAGCCGGTGCCGTAGGTATTCTTGG
Organism: Desulfovibrio sp. TomC; assembly: GCF_000801335.2. Taxonomy (NCBI): domain Bacteria; kingdom Pseudomonadati; phylum Thermodesulfobacteriota; class Desulfovibrionia; order Desulfovibrionales; family Desulfovibrionaceae; genus Desulfovibrio; species Desulfovibrio sp. TomC. Next base: position 177,443 of record NZ_JSEH01000004.1, on the reverse strand, counting down.
CCATGCCTTCCTTCAGACAGGCGTTGCCGTAGGTGGCGGCCTGCTGGTCGCCGGCGTTGCCGGCAATGGGCAGGGCCTTGCCCAGGAATTCGGGGTGGATCTCGCCGACCACTTCCGAGGACTTGGACACCCGGGGCAGCATGGACCGGGGCACGTCCATGATGGCCAGCAATTCGTCGTCCCACTGGCCGGTATTGATGTTAAAGAGCAGCGTGCGGCTGGCGTTGGTCTCGTCGGTGACGTGGACGGCTCCCTTGGTCAGGTTCCAGATGACCCAGGAATCGACGGTGCCAAAAAGCAGGTCCCCGTTTTCGGCCTTGGCTCTGGCTCCGGGCACGTTGTCGAGAATCCAGCGCACCTTGGTGCCGGAGAAATAGGCGTCGATGACGAGGCCGGTTTTGGCGCGAATGGTCGCTTCCAGGCCGCGCTGTTTGAGTTCGTCGCAAAAGCCGGCCGTGCGGCGATCCTGCCAGACGATGGCGTTGTGGATGGGCGCGCCGGACTTTTTGTCCCAGACCACGGTGGTTTCCCGCTGGTTGGTGATGCCGATGGCCGCCACTTCGGAGGCATCGACCCCGGCATAGGTCAGGCATTCGCGCATAACGAAGGACTGGGTGTCAAAGATCTCGTTGGCGTTGTGCTCCACCCAGCCCGGCTGGGGATAGATCTGGGTGAATTCTTTTTGCGCGATCTGTTTGATGTCGCCTTCACGGGTGAAAAGGATGGCCCGGGAACTGGTGGTGCCCTGGTCAAGGGCTAACACGTACTGGCTCATGACTGACACTCCTGTGCGCCGTCTTCGCAATAGCAGACGTCGGGATCTTTGTTGAGGGCTCCTGTGGTCTTGTCATAGATCAGCGCACCGAGCGGGCCGCCGACAAGCGGACCAAGGATGGGCACCAGAACAATGCTCGTATCCATCAGGTTGGGCTGGGTGAACCCGGCGACCAGGGCGAAGAAGCGGGGGCCGAAATCGCGGGCCGGGTTGATGGCGTAACCGTTCATGGCCCCAAGGCTCATGCCGATGGCCATGACCAGCATGGCAACCGCCACGGGGCCGATCCAGGGCACTTTGTTTTTGGCCCCGAAATCGCCGATGGAGAGAATCCCGAACATGAGCACGGCAGTCCCGATGACTTGGTCGGTAAAGCCGGGCCAGAATCCGGGCACGGCCGGGAAGGTGCAGAAGATGCCGGCTGTCTTGACCAGCTGCGGGTCAACCAAAATCCATTTGGCCTTGAAATCCAGAAAAACGATGGCCGCGCCGAGAAAGCCGCCGACGGTCTGGGCCAGGGCATACGGCAACACCTTGCCCCAGGGGAAACGGCCGGTCACGGCCAGGGCCAGGGTCACGGCGGGGTTGATGTGCGCGCCGGAGCGCAGGCTGGCCAGCACGCCGAAAAAGACGCCCATTCCCCAGCCAAAGGTGATGGTGTCCCAGGTTATGGTCAAGGCCTCGCCGAAGCAGACTTTCATGGCTACGCAGCCGGCTCCGAAAATGATGAGAACCATGGTTCCCAGGCATTCGGAAAACATCTCCTTGCCCAATGACGATTGACTCATGCCGCACCCCTCCTCTTACATCGCTTCCGCCGTTGGCCTCTTTCCCTGTGCAGGGAGAAGAGACTGCTTCTCCAGGTCTGCCTCTGCCACGTTCTTCGCCTGCCGTGCGTCGGCTGGATCATACCCGGTATACCAGGCCTCCAGCAGCCGGCAGACGCTCTCCACCTCGTGCGTGCGACGGGTTTCATCCCAGCCGAGTTCGCGGCCCATGATCGCCGCCACCACAGGAGCCGCCTCCCGGGCATGGGCCATGTCCACGAGCCCCAACGGGAGGCGTCGCAACAAGACGTCGCTGACGTGCCTGGCCATTTCCCGCCTGACGGCGAAAACGACCTGCGCGCCTATATACGGATGTGACGGATGAATCGGCTGCATGAGATCAAGGGCGCGGCCGAGGGCAACAACCTGCATGGTCTCGTCGCCGTGAAGCAGAAACAAGGACCGGACAAGATCAGGGTCCAGGCCTTCGCGGACGGCCAGATCCCGCCAGGCGTCGGGGTAATAGGCCTTGGAGCCGAGCAGATGCAGCTCCTGGGTGACGCAGGGCCGTCCCCGGTCCAGGCCGAAGGCGAGGCAGGCGGCATCCACGGCGTCTTCGGCCATGGCCCGGTAGCTGGTCCATTTGCCGCCGGCCATGGTCAGGAGGCCCGAGGGGCTTTGGGTCAGGACATGGGTCCGGGCCAGTTCCTGGGTGTTTTTTTTCTTCGGATCAAAGACCAGCGGCCGCAACCCGTTCCACACCGCCAGGATGTCCTTGTGCGCAACCGGTCGACGCAGATAGGCGCCGGCGTAGCGCAGCAAATAGTCCACATCCTTGCACTGCGGAACCGGATCGAATTCCACGCCTGCCGGTTCATCGGTCGTGCCGAAAAGGACATGCCCCTGCCAGGGGATCATAAAGAGCACGCGCCCGTCCTCGGTGCTGGGGATCATGAGCGAGAGATCATCGGGAGTGGTGTCGGCCGACAGCAGGATATGGATGCCGGAACTGACCTTCAGGGTGTCCGGCGCCTGGGGGTCGTCCAGGCGTCGGACGGCGTCGGCAAAGGGGCCGGTGGCGTTGACCACGCCCTTGGCCGCAATGGTCCAGGTCCGGCCGTCGATCCGGTCGCGCACCTGGGCCCCCCGGATGCGGCCGTCCTCCTTGACCAGACCGGTCACTTCCACATGGTTGGCGCAAATGGCCCCATGGGCGGCGGCGGTGCGGGCCAGGGAAACAGCCATGCGGGCGTCGTTGAACTGGCCGTCGGCGTAGATGACCGCCGCCACGTAGCCGTCCAGATTGAGCTGGGGGAAAAGCTTCTGGGCCGTGCCCCGGGTGACCAGCCGGCTGCGGCCCAGGGAAAGCCGGCCGGCCAGGAGATCGTAGAGCACCAGCCCGGCAAAGATATAAGCGGCCTGGAACCAAGTTTTGACCGGGGTCATCAGGCGAATGGCATGGGCCAGATGGGGGGCGTTTTTGAGCAGCCGGCCGCGTTCCCGCAGACCTTCGCGCACGAGATTGAACTGGTCCTTGTCGAGCTTGAGGATGGCTTTTTCGAGATAGCGCACGCCGCCGTGCACCAGCTTGGTGCTTTTGCTGCTGGTCCCCTGGGCGAAATCGTCGCGTTCGACCAAAGCGACGCGCAGGCCCCGAGTCGCCGCATCCAGTGCGATGCCGCAGCCGGTGGCCCCGCCGCCGATCACCAGCAGATCGAATGGTTCTCCGTCTTGCAGACGGCGTAAATGCTCCTGTCTGTCCATGGCTCCGCCTTGTCTTACGGGTTGAGCAGGCTGTGGGCAGTGCGTGCGTCCGTCACAAACACGTGGACGTAGCCGCGCCGCAGCACGGATTGCAGTATGGGGACCTTGGCCAGGCCACCGGAGACGAGAATGATGTGGGGAACCTTGCACAGTCCGTCGAAGTCCGGGGACATGCTGCAGTGGTTGACTTCGTGGTCCAGGACATTGCCGTGTGCGTCCAGAAAACGGCCGAAAAATTCGCCCACGGCCCCGGCCCTGGCCAGATCGCGCCGTTGGTCCTGGGTGATGGCCCCAAGAGCAATGTTGGTGGCCTGGGCGGTCAAATCGCCGACCGCCGTCAGGATCATGTCCACGTCCAGGGCTTCCTGGTAAAACGTCCGGAAAAAGGGCTGGTCGGCGATGGTTGCCCGCACGTCCCGGTTGGAGACGAACATGGGGGCGGGCAGATGGTTGCAGACCACGGCCGCAAGCTTTCTGGCGAACATGGCCGTCGAATCGAAGGGATTGACCGGGCTGCGCGGCACGCCGCCGTAGAGCGAGGTGACGGACACGTCGCGAAAGTTGCGGATGACCAGACCGTTTATGGCCGCGCACAGGGTGTAGCCCCAGCCCACGCCCAGCCGTTGCCCGTCCTGGAGTTCAAGCGAGGTGTATTCGCCGGCCGGTCGGCCGATGGTCTCATAGCGAGAAAGTCCGTCGCGTTCCGGAGTGGGAACGACAATGGCCCGGACAAGGCCGTATTCCCGGACGAGTCCGGCTTCCAGGGCCACGCAGTCCTTGAAGGCGGTGTTGATGACGACCCGGATAAGTCCGGCCTGGCGTCCGGCCTGGAGCAGGCGGTTGACCTTGAGGCGGGTGATGCCGAGCCGCTCGCCGATTTCCCCCTGGGTCAATTCTTCATTGAAATAGAGCCAGGCGACCCGGGATATCAACTGGTTTTCGCTTTCATCGAATCCCGTCATGGGAAACCTCTGGGGCATGGGGTTGTTCGGTCGACGTCCCGGGCATTCTTTTTTGACAATTCAAATACAATTGTAAAATTATCGCGTCAATAGTTCTTTCAAAAAAACCGCGACGCCCCGCCCGATACCGACACACCCGCCCAGGAACGTCCGATGGGCCGACACAGCCGAGGTATGGGAGATCCAGGCGCAACCTTCCCGAAGCGTCCGGAAGGCAGACCCCAGGCAGCACGGGCAGACAGCACGGCAATTCATCAGATCATTTGAATTTCCAACAACCACTCTGTTCAGTGGGAGCCAACTGGACGCCGTGACCGGCCGAAGACAGGGAAACAGGCCCACCCCCTGGACCTTCAGGCCCAAGCGCAGTACGATGCCGGGAGCACCCCCCGGACGGCGTCGGGCCTGGCCCCGCTGTTTCCGGGGGCTTGAAACGACAGCCCAAGGGGATTCCCATCGAACGGGGGCGGCATCTCATTTTTGCAAGTTTGCTTGCAAAGCCGCAGCGCAGGATTATCCTTCTTTTTTCCTGATCCCTGAGAGACCCACGCCAGCCCCGGCCACTTCAACCAGACGAGCCCACCGTGCACCTGCCCTCAAAACGTCCGGTTTTCTTCGACCCGAACAACAAGCGCTGGCCCAAAGTCAAAGCAGGGGCCTTGCTTGCGGCCGTGCTGGTCTCGGCTGTCCTGGTTGCGCTCGTGGTCAGCGTGCTGGTCAATCCGGCCCTGGAATCCCTCTCCCTGCCGGCGGCCCGGTTTCTGCCCCGCCCCAACCATTTAAGCCCGCCGCTGCCTGTGGAAACGCCGGCTGCCGCTGATGCCCGTCTGGCCAAGCTCAAGCGCACCCTGGCCAAGGAAATCAAAGCCAACCGCCATTCCCCGCCGGTCGCGCGCAACGCCCCGACCCAGCCCTACGCCACCAAGGCCATCGGCTTTTTTGTCAACTGGGACGACGCCAGCCTCAGTTCACTCAAAAAGCACATCGGCAACCTCGACATCCTCATTCCCGAATGGCTGCATATGGTGGACGGAGACGGAACCATCCGCGAGGACAGCCCGGACAAGACCCGCGAGGCCCTGCGCTTCATCCGCTCCAGCCGGCCTGACCTGCCCATCATGCCGCTCGTCAATAATTTCATCGACATGACCTGGCGCGGCGACCTGCTGGCCCGCATGGCGGCCAGCAGCGAGGCCCGGGCCCGGGTCGTGGCCGCACTCCTGGACTTTGTCCGCAAAAACGGATTCGCGGGAGTCAGCCTCGATTTCGAGGACGTCCCCCCAAAAGCGCAAAAGAACTACCTGCGCTTCGTCACCGAACTGTCGACCGCCTTTCACAACGAAAAGCTCGCCGTTTCCATAAACGTCCCGGCCGAAGACCCGGCCTTCCCCTATCGGGCCATTGCCGAACAGGTCGATCAGGTCATCATCATGGCCTATGACGAACACTGGGCGGCCGGCAAACCCGGTCCCATCGCCAGCCTGCCCTGGTACGTCAAGGCGCTGCGCCCCCGGATGGCCGACATCCCGGCCGGTAAGCTGGTGGTGGCCCTTGGCAGCTACGCCTATGACTGGCCCAAAGGGAAACCGGCCGAGGAAGTCACCTTCGAGGAGGCGGTGCTGCTCGCCAAAGAGTCCGAGTCGGCCATCAGCCTTGATCCGGTGTCGCTTAATCCCCATTTCGACTATGACGACGAGAAGGACGTCCCCCACAACGTCTGGCTCATGGACGCGACCACGGTTTTAAACGCCATGGCCTCGGCCCTGCCGCTCCAGCCCGCCGGGTTTGCCCTGTGGCGTCTGGGCGGCGAAGACCCGTCCATCTGGACCTTTTTCGGGACGGATTGGGCCCCCGGAGCCGAGGCCGCCGCGCGGTTGGAAGAAATCCGGTTCGATTACGACTTGGACTATGAAGGCCAGGGAGAAATTCTGCGCATTGCCCAGACCCCCCATATCGGCCGGCGCAGCATCACCTACGACGGCAAAAGCCGGCTCATCACCGGCGAAAGCTTCGAGGTGTATCCCTCGCCCTACGTCATCGAGCGCCATGGCTTTACACCCAAAACCGTGGCCCTGACCTTTGACGACGGGCCAGACCCCAAATACACCCCCCGGATTCTCGACATCCTCCGCCAGACCGGCGCGGCGGCGACCTTTTTCGTCATCGGCTCCAACGCCGAGCGAAATCCCGAACTGTTGCGGCGCACCTACGCCGAGGGCCACGACATCGGCAACCACACCTACACCCATCCCAACATCGCCGACGTCTCCACCACCCAGCTCACCCTGGAGGTTTCCGCCACCCAGCGGCTTTTCGAAAGCGTTCTCGGCCACCGGACCCATCTGTTCCGCTCCCCCTACGGCGAGGACAGCGAACCCGAGACCCAGGATCAGGTCCGGCCGCTGGAGATCCTCGGCAAGCAGGGGTACGTGTTCGTGGGCATGAACATCGACCCCAACGACTGGCGGCAGCCGGGCGTTGACGCCATTGTCGAGGAGACCGTGCGCCAGGTTGAAATCGGTGAAGGCAACATCATCCTGCTCCACGACGGCGGCGGCGACCGGGCCCAGACCGTGGCCGCCCTGCCCCGGATCATCGAAATCCTGCGGGGAAAAGGCTACCAATTCGCCACGGTTTCCGAACTCCTGGGCCAGACGCGCGACACCATCATGCCCGAGGCCAAGAACGAAAATCCGCTGGTGGCCCTTGGCACCCGCATCGGCTTTTTCCTGCTCTTCGCCTGGTCGGCCGGCCTCCAGTACCTGTTTATTCTCGGCACGGCCCTTGGCCTGGGGCGTCTGGCCATCCTCGTGACCCTGGCGGTGGCGGAAAAGGTGCGGGGCCGCCACAAGCCGGTCTCCGATCAAGCGGACAAACTTTCCGTGGCCGTGGTGGTGCCGGCCTATAACGAGGAAAAGGTCGTGCTCCAGACGGTGCAGTCGCTGTTGGCCTGCCAGCACCCGGCCGCCTTCGAAATCATCGTGGTGGACGACGGCTCTAGCGACAACACCTACGCGGTCGTGCGCGAGGCCTTTGCCGGAAACGCACTCGTCACCGTCGTCACCCAGCCAAACGGCGGCAAGCCGTCAGCGCTCAACCACGGCATCGGCCGCACCAAGGCCGACATCGTAGTCACCCTGGACGCGGACACGGTGTTCACCCGGGACACCATCATGCGTCTGGTCGCCTGGTTCGCCGATCCCAAGGTCGGGGCCGTGGCCGGCAATGCCAAGGTTGGCAACCGCATCAATTTCCTGACCCGTTGCCAGGCCTTGGAATACGTAACCAGCCAGAACCTCGACCGCCGGGCTCTGACCATTCTCGACAGTGTAACGGTCGTGCCCGGGGCTGTCGGCGCTTGGCGGCGCGAGGTGGTGGAGGCGGCCGGTGGCTTCTCGGCCGAAACCCTGGCCGAGGATGCGGACCTGACCATCCGCATCCAGCGCATGGGCTTTGTCGTGGCCTACGAAGACCGGGCCGTGGCCCTGACCGAAGCCCCGGACACCATGCGCGGCTTTTTGCGCCAACGCTTCCGTTGGATGTTCGGCACGCTCCAGGTGGCCTGGAAACATAAAGACGCCCTGTTTCGGCCCCGCTACGGCCTCCTCGGCTTTTGCGGGCTGCCCAACATCTGGATCTACCAGATTTTTTTCCAGCTCATCTCGCCCATCATGGACTTATGGCTGGCCTACACCTGCCTCGTGTCCGCAGTCATGTGGATGTGGCACCCTGCCAGCTGGGACCCGGACTCGTTTCAAAAGGTGGTCTTCTATTACGCCCTGTTCATGGCCGCCGACATTCTGGCCGGTCTGGTCGCCTTTTTCTTGGAGCGCAGCGAGGACAAGCTATTGCTCGTGTGGCTCGTGCCGCAGCGTTTTTTCTACCGGCAACTCATGTATGTGGTGGCCCTGCAAACCTTTGTCGCCTCGCTGCGCGGCCGGGAAATGGGCTGGGCCAAACTCGAGCGCAAAGCCACGGTCGATTCCCGCCGGTTCACGGACACGTAAGACGTCTCTTGACGCCGGCCAGCCTCCCATGCCCAGCCTGTTCGATATGGCCGACTTTCTGGAAGACCTGGCCATCGGGGCCTTGACGACGACGCCGCCAGACTGAACCGGCAGGAAGCGAGAAGGCAGAAAGCATGCCTCCGGCGCCCTAAGGGCCGTACCCTTTGGAATCCCACCTGGGGTTCGTTTGATTTGACCGAGGACGCTGCCAAATCGGCGGGCGGAAGTTCGGCAAGGGAAGATGGGAAAAGATGCGCACGAGCCTTGAGGGGAAAAAATGAAACGACTTATTGTCGGCATCACCGGCGCCAGCGGCGTGGTCTATGGCCTCCGGCTGCTCGAAGTCCTGCGCCATATCCCGGACGTGGAAACCCACTGCATCATCAGTTCCGGCGCGGCCGTGACCTTGGGCCTGGAAACCAAACACAGTGTGGACGAGGTGCGGGCGCTGGCCGACGTGGTCCACGAGCACGGCAATCTGGCTGCGGCCATCTCGTCCGGCTCTTTTCCGGTCTGCGGCATGGTGGTCGCCCCCTGCTCCATGAAGAGTCTGGCCCAGATCGCCCTGTCCTTAAACGACAATCTGCTCACCCGGGCCGCCGACGTGACGCTTAAAGAGCGACGCAAGCTGGTCCTCGTCCCCCGCGAGACGCCGCTGCATCTCGGGCATCTGCGCCACATGGTCGCTTTGGCCGAAATGGGGGCCGTCATCCTGCCGCCGGCCCCGTCGTTTTACCACGCCCCCAAGACCATCATGGACGTGGTCGACCAGACGGTCGGCAAGATTCTCGACCAGTTCGACATTCCCCATGAGCTGTTCCAGCGCTGGAGCGGGACGAAAGCATAAGGAGCGTCAACGGGCCGCAGGCGCGTCGAAGGCATGCGGCCGGCGTACCCTTGACGCCGGCGACTACCGCCCCAAACGCCCCCCCCCGGGTCCGGAGTCACCACCGTATGAAACGAACTGTCCGCATTGTGCTGTTGTGCCTAGCGGCGACGGTCGCGGCGTCGGGACTGTATCCCCGACCGGGCCTTGGCCGCCCCGGTCCCGACGCCAGCCGCGCAGCGATTTTTTTGCCTAACGATCCCCGCTTTAACCCCTGGTCCTGGCCCCTGGACCGATTGGCCGGCCGCCAAGGCGTCTACGCCTGCGACATCCACATAGGCTTTCTCAACACCGACTATTTCTGCGACATCACCCCCGACAGGGGCGTGGATTTCGTGCGGGACAGGCAGCGCACGACCGACGACGACGTCACGCGCCGGGTTCTGGCCCGCCTCGACGCCTGCGACGCCATGGATTCGCTGACCATCCGCTACGGCGTGGGCGACATCTCGCCGGACGGCGTGCGGGCACTGCTGCCGCGGACGGGAAAGACGGCCCGCATCGAGGAAGGCAAGCAGCACGGCCGCTGGGGAAATCCCGAAACCCATGCCAAGGTGCTCCAGCTTTCAGACGGGCAGGCCGAGTATTACACCGTGCACGGTTCCCTGAACCTCCAGACGGTGGGCCTGACCTGCAAGGGCAATAATGCCCTGCGCTTTGTGGAGCGAAGGCCCGCCCTTTACGCCGCCTTCACGGCCCTGTCCGAGGCGGCCGGAGCGGGAAACGGCCAGGGACGTTTTCCCGGCGGCCATGGGAGCGCGGATGCAAGTGGGACGAGCCTGCCCCCCATACCAGTGGGAAACTATTTGGTCTCCTTCTATGCCGGCCGCGGCCAGGCCTTTGTCGGCGGCAGGCCTGCCGCGCCGGAGCGTCCCTGGCCGCTCTATCTGAACGCTCCCTCTGCCGGCCAGCATGAGGCCGGCATTGTCAACTGGTACGACGCTGCCCTGTTCGACGCCGCCGCCCAGTTGCGCCAGGGACGCGACGTGCGCCTGGACGTCGCCGTCTTTGAGATTGGCGAAACAGCCTGGTTTGTCGAACACCTGTTCCGGTTCGTGGACGAGGGCTTTGCCGGAGGCCGGACCGAGGATCGGGAGAGCGACGTCCGCCTGGGCACGACGCAGCCGGGTAACTTGACGGTGCGCTTCCTGTGGCAGTTCCAAAGCGGCGACGGAAAGGCCGAAACGCCAACTACGGCCCTGCTGCGGGGACCGTCTGTGATCCGTCGGCTCGATCCGGCCACGGGCCACGTCTCGGTCTTGGCCATGGCCCGGGTCTGGCCCAGACTCGACCCGTCCGGGATCACCCGCAACCCTGGCACGCCCCACGACATGCACAACAAGCTCATGCTCCTGGACGTGGCCGGGCACGAGGAGGAACGCCGCATCTACGTGACTTCTTCCAACCTCGACACGCCTGGGGTGGGCAGCGGCCAGCTGTGGCAGGCCGGGACCATCATAGCCGCACGGCCGGGAAGCGGCGTCTGGAGCGGCGAGAATGCCGGCAAACGGCATCTCTTCAATGCCTACAGCCATTACTTCGACCTGCTCTGGGACAGCCGGGAAGGCCAACCCGAGGCCGGTCAGGTCGCCTTTCACGAGCGCATCGTCCGGGAACACTTGGCCGGGGAGGTCAATTGGATCGAGACGGTTCCGCCGCAAAGCGATCTGACTGCCGTCAATCCCAGAGAGGGCATCGACGCCTTTTTCTTTCCTGTTCCCCTGACCGACCGCTGACCTGTCCGCCGTGAGCCGGCTCATGGGGCGCGTGTTGGTCCATAGGCCCCAGAACCAGTGACACTGTCCACCGGCCGGGGGACGCGCCCCTCGGAACAGCAGGCCATTGCCCGACCTGTTCCCTGCAACGCGCCTGTCGACGGCTTGCCAAGGTGACCACATCTGCCCACCCTTGCTGCCGGCTTGCCGGCGGATGGTTAGAAGCCTCCATGCTTGTCACCGATGCGGAATTACGAGAAAGTATGCCTTTGTCCGGGGTGGACGAGTCTGTCGCCGCCTCACAGCGGCCCGATGGGCCGCTGTCGCGCCAGGGCGTCGGTTCCTGGATTTCCCTCCTTTCCTTGTCGTGTTGGAGGAGCGTTTCGGGCTGACCAGACCTGAGGCGCTGACCTGGGAATTGCCCGCACTCGATGCTTTCGCCGCGTATCGCCACACACGGACGGCAATGGCCAATCTCGCGCCAAACCACGGATTCCGGGTCGCCGAGGCTGCTCTGGGGAATGTATGGAATGTGATCTCGATACGCTCAAGGTGTTTCTGGCGACAACGGGATGTCCGATCGAGGCCGTTGCCGCCATATCCCGGGATGTGCCGCTTGCGGTCCAAGACATTCCGGCGGAGATGGGCGTTGCCTTGGCCAAGCGCCTCACCGAGGCCCTCGGGACGCCCGACGCGCCCGCATCGCTTTGCCAGGAAGGCTCTCTGGATGATTGGCTCGACTTTGTCGCCCGGCATTTCGATGACGAGACGCTCAAAGGTGCGGCCATTGCCCGCATCGTGAAAAACAAGGCGGAAATCCCTCAGGGGAAGCCGTATGTCATCGACCGAATGCGCCCCCAGGACGCGCTTGGCGTGGCCGGCCTGTTTTATGCCATTTACGACGCCAACTATCCGGTCCTGGATTACTATGTGCCGGAAAAGCTTGTGGCCCTGAACCAGCAGAAAGCCGTGTTGACGCTGGTGGCCAGGGCGGAGACCGGCGAGATCGTCGGCCATGGGGCGTATTACCGCAGTTCGCCGCCCAATCCGGCCGTGTATGAGCAGGGGCAACTCCTGGTCGATCCGGCCTACCGCCAGACCTCCATGGCCTTCAAGCTGCTTCGGGAACTCGATGCGGTCTCCCATGCCATGACCTGGGCCGAGGCCTTTTTTGGCGAGGCGGTCTGCAACCATGTCGTCACTCAGAAAAGCGGCGACCGGCAGGGGTATGTGCCCTGCGGCATCGAACTGTCCCTCATGCCGGACGGGGCCTATGCCAAGGAAGGGGCGGCCGGCCGGGTCACGTGCATGATGGCTTTCCGGGTGCATCGGGACGCTCCGTTGCCGCTGTATCTCCCCGAAGACTGCCGACCGGTGTTGGAGCCGATCCTTTCGGGCTTTTCCCTGAACCGCGATATGCACTTTGCCGCCAGCGACGTCCCCCAAGCACCGGAAACCGTGCTCGACGCACGAATTTTTGACCTCGCCCAGGTGGAGCGCATCCAGGTGGCCGTCATCGGCCGGGATTTTCCCGGGCATGTCGCTGCCATCGAGGAACGGGCCGTCCGCCTGGGCTTGGCCGTGGTCCAGGTGTTTTGCAACACGGCCTCCCCGGGCGTGGCCTTTGCGGTGGAGGCCTTGCGGGAGCGGGGGTACGTGTTCGGGGCGTTTTTGCCGCTGTGGTTTCCGGGCGGCGACGCCGTCATGTTCCAACGGTTGGCGGCGGAGCCGGACTTCGAAGCCGTGCAGCTGCTGACCGACCGGGCCAAGGCGATCCTGGCGCACATCCGGGAGGAGTGGCGCAGGCATGGGCGCTGAGGCAGACGTGGCCGGACAGGCCAGCTCTCCCCGGGTCGATGCCCTGGCCAAGACCTGCGGCTGCGAGCGCTACGCCGCAGACGAAACGCCGGCAGGCTGCCTGTGGGCCGGCGTCAGGCGGGCAGGCCTCCCCCACGGCCGCATCGCCGGCCTGGATGTCGCTTCCGCCCGAGGCCTGCCCGGCGTCGTGGCCGTGCTGACCCGGGCCGATGTCCCGGGGACCAACCGCCAGGGCATCGTCCACAAGGACCAACCGGTGCTGTGCGGGGAAAGGGTGCGACACTGCGGCGACCCCGTGGCCCTGGTTGTGGCCGAGAACCGGGAGGCCCTGGCCGCCGGGCTGGCCGCCATCCGGGTCGATTTCGAAGCGCTGCCCGGAGTTTTTGATCCCGTCCAGGCCCTGTCGCCGGATGCGCCGCTGGTGCATTCCGGCCGCGAGGAGGGCAATCTCCTGGCCCACGGGCTCATGGAAAAGGGCGACGCCGGGGCGGCCCTGGCCAACTGCGACGTCGTGGTCGCGGGCCGGTTTGCGACACCCTTGCAGGACCATGTGTTCCTGGAACCGCCAAACGGGCTGGCCCGGCTCCTGCCGTCGGGCCTCCTGGACATGGTCGTCTCCACCCAGGCCCCTTTTCGGGACCGCTTCGAGATTGCCCAGGCCCTGGGGCTTGATCCCCAGCGCATCCGCGTGCGCGCGCCCTATCTCGGCGGCGGCTTTGGCGGCAAGGACGGGGCGACCGTCCAGTGCCTGCTGGCCCTGGCCGCCCTGCGTCTGCCGGGCCGATGGGTCAAGATGGTCTGGAGCCGCGAGGAGACCTTCCTGGCCGGCTACAAGCGCCACGCCGCCGTCATGGACATCCGCCTGGGCGCTGCCGCCGACGGCAGGCTGCAGGCGCTTGATTGCGCCATGCATTTTGACGCCGGCCCCTACGCCCACTTAAGCGGCGAGATCATGGAACTCGGCATGGAGCATGCCGGCGGTCCGTACCGCATCCCCCATACGCGCATCGAAGGCTTTTGCGCCTACACCAACAACCCCGTGGGCGGTGCCTTCCGGGGCTTTGGCGTGGTCCAGGCCACCTTTGCCCTGGAACGGGCCATGGATCTCCTGGCCACGCGGCTTGGCCGCACTCCGGACTCCCTGCGGCTGCAAAATGCCCTGCGCCCGGGTGAAAAAAACGCCGTCGGCGTGGCGGTCGAACCCGGAACCGACGTCGCCGCCTGTCTCCAGGCCGCCATGGACCATCCGTTCTGGACCGGACGGGAAGCCTGGAAGCAGGCGGCCCCGCCGCTGACTCGACGCGGAGTGGGGCTGGTCGCCGTACATAACGCCATGGGCTATGGCCGGGGCCTGCCCGACCACGCCGCCGCCAAGCTGGAGCTGACGCGCCAGGGGACGTTTCGCCTGTACAACTCCGTGCCGGACATGGGGCAAGGCAATGCCGCGGCCTTCGTGGCCATGGCCGCCAAGGCCCTGGGGCAGCCCGAAACCGCCTTCGCCTGCGTCCAGCCGGACACCCGGGTCTGTCCGCCGGCCGGCTCGTCCTCGGCCAGCCGCACCACCTACACCTTTGGCAACGCCCTGCTCCGGGCCTGCCGGGCCATGGCGGAAAAATTACGGACCAGGGCCGCGCTGGCGCTTTTGTGCGACGCGCCGGACCGGCTGACCCTCGTGCCCGGGGGCGTGTCCGATCCGGCCACCGGTCGCACCGTCCCTTTGTCCCTGCTGGCTGGATTTCTCATCCGCGACGACCGGATCTACATCGACCAGTTCGTGATGCCGGTGGTGGCCGACCCGCCCGATACGGGCCATGCATGCAAGCTTGGTTTCCCCCACCGCTTCTATTCCTACGGAGCCTGTCTGTGCGGGGTCGAAGTGGACGAACTGACGGGCCGGGTCAGGCTGGCGCAATGCCTCGGGGTCGTCGCCTGCGGCCGGGTCTTTTCCCTGGCCGGCGTGGAGCAGCAAATCCAGGGCGCGACAGCCCAGGGCGCGGGACTGACGCTTTTCGAGGACATGGCCCTTGACCAGGGTCGCATCCGGGCCGCAGACCTCAGCACCTATCTGATTCCCACCGCCCTGGATCTGCCGGATATTGCCTGTCTGGCCCTTCCCGACAACGAACCCACCGGTCCCATGGGACTCAAGGGCATGGGCGAGGTCGGCATCCACGGACCCGGTCCGGCCGTGGCCCAGGCGCTTTACGACGCCATCGGCATGGACGTGACCCGCCTGCCGGTTGCGCCCGAGGCAGTGCTTTCGGCCCTGGAGGACGAGAACGCATGAACGAACGCATGGAAATTTCCTTTCGGCTCAATGGCCGCCCGGTGCGCCTTGAAACCGATCCGGCCCGGCGGGCCATTGATGTCTTGCGGGACGATTTTGGCCTGACCGCCGCCAAGGAAGGCTGCGGCTCGGGCGAATGCGGGGCGTGCGCCGTGCTCCTTGACGGGGTGGCCAGACTGTCCTGTCTCATGCTGGCTGCCCAGCTTGACGGCCGGGACGTGACCACGGCCGAGGGGCTTGGCACGCCCGAAGCGCCGCACCCTGTCCAGACGGCCTTTGCCGTCCACGGCGCCGTGCAGTGCGGCTATTGCTCGCCGGGCATGACCATTGCGGCCGTCGAACTGCTGGCGCGCAATCCCGCCCCGGACCGGGGGACCGTTCGACAGGCCTTGTCCGGCAATCTGTGCCGCTGCACCGGATACGTCAAAATCGTGGACGCGGTCCTGGCGGCGGCCGCGACCCTGCGCGGGGAAGACTCGTGAGCGGCCGGGTCCATCGGCCGGCCTCGTTGGAGGCGCTGTGGCCGCTGCTCGCCGCCGGCGCGCGTCCCATGGCCGGCGGGACCGACCTGCTTGTACAGCGTCGAGGCCGGTCGCTTGGCGAAGTCGCCCTGCTCGAAGGAATTGCCGGCCTGGACGCCATCGTTGCCGAGGCGGGCCGGCTGCGCATCGGGGCCACCGCCACCCATGCCTGCGTGCTGCGCCATCCTCTGGTCCGGGAGCGCTTGGCGGTCTTGGCCCAGGCGCTTGCCTCCCTTGGCTCGCCGCTTATCCGCAACATGGGGACCCTCGGCGGCAACTGTGTCACCGCCTCGCCGGCCGGGGACACCCTGCCGCCGCTCTGCGCCCTGGACGCCCTGGTGGAGCTGGTTTCCCGGGACGGCGCGCGCCGGCTGCCCGTGTCCGAATTCATTGTCGCCCCGGGACGCACGGCCCTTGCCCCGGGTGAAATCGTCGCGGCGGTCCTTGTCCCGCTGCCCCCGGCCGGAGCCCTGCACCATTTTGAAAAGGTGGGACGGCGCGACGCCCTGGCCATTGCCGTGGCCAGTCTGGCCGC
This sequence comes from Desulfovibrio sp. TomC, assembly GCF_000801335.2. Taxonomy (NCBI): domain Bacteria; kingdom Pseudomonadati; phylum Thermodesulfobacteriota; class Desulfovibrionia; order Desulfovibrionales; family Desulfovibrionaceae; genus Desulfovibrio; species Desulfovibrio sp. TomC. The sequence goes on along the minus strand of NZ_JSEH01000004.1, from coordinate 161,406 downwards.
CATACTGGTCCGGGACGAGGCCGGCCGGGTGACCGAGGCCCGGCTGGCCGTGGGCAGCCTGGCCCCGACCGTGGTGCGCTGCCGTAAAGCCGAGGCGCTCCTGTGCGGCGGCCGGCTGGACCGGGAAACCCTGATCGCGGCCGGACAATGTATTCGGGAGCAGATTTCGCCCATCGACGACATCCGGGCCACGGCCGCCTACCGTCGGGACGTGGCCGGCAAATTGCCCCTGCGCCTGCTGACGCTTTGATCCCGGCCGACGGCTTACCGTCTGTGGCTGACCGACGGCTTGCCGTCTGCCGCTCGCCGGCGACTTTAGCATCTGCCGCTATCCGCGGCTTTAGCATCTGCCGCTATCCGCGGCTTTAGCATCCGCCGCTAGCCAGCGGCTTGCCGCGCTTGCGCCGGCTGGCGGCGACAAGCGGGACCACCAGCAGGCCTGCCCCGGCCGCAAAGACGCAGGACAGAACGAACAACGCCGGATACCCGGCTCCTCCGGCCAGGATGGCCCCGCCCGCGACCGGACCGAACACATAGGCCGTATCCATCATAAAGAGCATCAGGTTCAGGTTGGTCCCGCGCATGCCCGGCGGGGAGCAGCCGAACATGACGGCGCTCATAAGCGGCATGGCCACGCCCAGGCACAGGCCATAGACTCCGGCCAGGAGCAGCAGCCGGGTCTGGCCTAGGGTTGCGGCAAAGCCCAGCATACAGGCGGCCAGGCAGACCAACGCCCCGACCAGAACGGTTTCCTTGGGCAGCCGGTCGAAATACGGCCCGGCCAGGACCCGCACGGCCATGGACGCGCCCGTGGACACGGTGAAAAAAAAGCCGGGATCGGCCAGCCCCAGGCCCATGGCGAAGGGCTTGATGAAAAAAAAGACCAGCGTGGTGCTCATAAAAAGGCACAGGTTGGCCACAAGGACCAGCCGCACCGGCGGCAAGGCCAGGGTGTGGCGCACATCTGCCCACGTCGGCCGTCCGGCATTCGCAAGGCCGGCCTTGGCTCGTTGTTCCAAGCGCTTGCCAAGCGGCGCAAGCAGGGCCAGGCCGGGCAGCGCCAGGAGGGAACAGACGGCATAGACCCGGTCCTCCCGGCCCAGACGCGGCAACAGCCATTCGGCCAGCGGCGGCATGAGGGCATAAGGCACAAGGGAAGACAGGGAGAAATAGCCAAAGGCCCGGCCGGCGAGGGCTTTCGGGATGGCCTGGGCCAGCAGCGCCGTCACGGCGCTGACCAGAAAGACAAAGGAGACCCCGTGGAAAAGGCGCACGGCCAGGATCGGGCCGATACCCCGGGCGAACTGGTAGGCGCAAAGGGCCAGCCCCATGCCGACCAGGGCGGCCCGGACCAGGGGCAAGGCGTTTCGCGGCGTAATCAGGACGCTTAAAAAAGGCCGCAAACAAAAGGCGGCCACGGGCTCCGCGCCAAGCAGCCAGCCGCGCCAGGCCGGTTCGATTCCCAGACGCGCCAAATAGGTTTCGAAACCGTAAAAGATGGCGATGTTGCAAAATCCGAAGGTGGCCGCCAGGAGCAACACCATAAACTCGTAGCTGAAAAGCCGCTCGGAGGCTGTCTGGCTGCTGTCGGTCATGGGGCGGCCAGCACACTTGAAAAAGCCTTGGCAAAAGCCTCCATGGCCGGCGCCTGGGCCATGGAGATCCGAATCCAGTTGGGGTAGCGAAAGCCGGTCATGGTGCGCACCATCACCCCTTTCTGCATGAGCTTGCGATAGAGCAGGGTGTCGGACATGGGCGTGCGGACCATGACAAAGTTGCCGGCTCCGCTGACATATTCCAGTCCCAGGGCAGCAAAGAGGTCGCACAGCGCGCTTTTGGCTGCAGCCACCATCTGCCGGGTGGCCGCAATATGGCCGGCGTCGTCGGCCAGGGCCGCCGTTGCGGCTATTTGCCCCAGCATATTGACGGAATAGGCGATGTGGGTGCGGCGCACGATGTCCACCGCCTCCAGGGAGCCGCACAAATAGCCCACCCGAAATCCGGCCAGACCGTACATTTTGGAGAAAGTCCGGAAGACCAGGACGTTGTCGTGGCGCTCCAGGACCTCCATGCCGTCCGGAAAATCCGGATCATCCAGATATTCCCGGTAGGCCTCGTCAAGCACCACCAGCGCCCGGCCGTCCAGCTCGGCCAGGAAACGGTCCAGTGTCGCCCTGTTCCACCACGATCCGGTGGGATTGTTGGGATTGCACACGAAAACGACCCGGGTGTTCTCGGTGACGGCCGCCAGCATGGCCGCCGGGTCCAGGGCCTGCGTTGCCAGCGGAACAAGCCGCGCCTCGACCCCGGAAAATTTCGCCACCCATTCGTACACGGCAAAGGTCTTGTCTGCGGTGACAATGGCGTCGCCCGGACCGCAGAAAGCCCGGATGACGGACCCGATGACCTCGCAGGAACCGTTGCCGACCAAAAACTGCTCCGGGGACTTGCCAAACCGCCCGGCCAGGGCCTGGCGCAGGTCATAGGCGTCGCCGCTGGGATAGACGGCGGCCCGCTCGGCCGGAAAAGCGGCGATGGCCTCCCGGGCCAGAGGCGGCGGTCCCAGGGCGTTTTCGTTGTTATTGAGCCGGTACAGATGCGCTGCGCCGTACTGGCGCATGAGGACCGCATCGGGCCGGCTGGGGACATAGCGTTCGAATTGCCGGACATAGTCCGGGATGCCCTCAAGAATCCTGGTCATGCTGCCATACAACCATATCGCCCTGCCCCCCGTGGGGAAGCACGACTTTCGGGGAGAATCCCGACTGCAGCAGGTCATCGGCCAAAGCCGCCTCCCAGGACCGGGCCAGATCCATATAATAGAGAATCCTGTGTATGCCTTTCTCCCGAATGGCCGCCACATGGGCGGCCAGATTGGCCGCCATGTCCTGGCCGTCCAGGAAGGGGCGCAGTTCCGCCAGATCGCGGCAACGGTCAAACGCCGTGCCAAGCAATGATTCGCGCCGGGGACGGCCGGCCGGGGCCTCGACCGGGAGAATGTCCCGGGGCATGGCCAGCCGTTCGTAGGTCTCCCGCAGAAAATTTTCGATCCTCGGGCTGCACCAGACCGCCAGGCCGGCATCCTCCCGCAGATGCCGAAAGACCACAGGTTGCCGGTCGCACCCCGTGGCGGCGCAGGCTTGCAGGGAACCGAGCGGTTCGAAATAGCCCGGCAGGAGATCGCCCGTGGCCCGAAAGCCCAACACAATGGCGTAGCGCTCCCGGGCCACGGCTTCCAGAAAACCGTCGAGCAGCAGTCGGGCCACATCGGGCCGCATTTCCGCGGGCGTGAAAACAAAAGGACCGGAAAAGTACAGGGCCTGACTGCTGCACGGATTCCAGGTGAGAAGTCCCACGGTTTGCCCGGCCGCATCGAGGGCACAGACGCAGGCAACCTGGCCGTCGGCGACGAGATCGGCGAATTGTTCGGGCGTGTGAAAACTACCGGGACATTGCCAGGGCGGATAGGCGCTGGCAGCCAGAGCGGCGGCTTGGCAAAGGCGCGCCGCATCAGCGTGCAACTCCAGCCGGTACGGCGGACATATGCCCTCAGGTGCGGCAATGGGCGTCAATTCCGGATAGCGGCGATCCACTTCCGCCACGATGCGAAAACGCTCGCCGCCTTGGTGTTCGAGGTGGAAGCGATCCGCCGCGTTGCCCGCGAGCAGCAATCCAAGGTCGCGGGAGGGTTCGCCGTCGCCCCGGCCCAGGGCATGGGCCGTAATGTTGAGGCCGCCCAGGGACAGTTCCGCAGCCCTGAAAGTGAACTCTGAGCGCAGCAGATACCGTTTTCCGGTCATGGCCACGCGCAAGGGTTCCTTCGCCTGGACCAGCCCGATGAGGCAGAGACAGAATTCCTCGACAGTCAGTTGGAAGCGGAAGCTTTCCCGTTGGCCGAAGCCGGAACGCTTGGCCAAGGTCTGGGCCGCGCCTGCCGCCGGACAGGCAAAAGCGGTGTCCGGAGGAATCTCCATCGAGACACACAGATCGTCAGGCATGTCGCCTCCCCGGACTCGGTTTCCACCCACCAATTCTGGGTGTTAGTGGCTCCCTTATCTCCGCTATTTTTTTGGCAATTGCAATCCATGAGCAACCGCTCGCCAAGGCCATCCCCAGACGTGCGTCCCCGTCCCCGGGATCGCATCCCGACTCTTGCAGGCATCGACCGGACAGTCCCCAGGAGCCGGCGCAACTGCAAGCATCGGACTCCGGCACGCCGTGACCGACGCCTTGCGTCAAGCACTCTCCCCAGGGAAAGCGCCTCCCCTCCCCCAGACGGTTGGCCGGGCCGGCAAAGGCCCTTGGGCGATGGTGTTCGAGACAGGCACAGGACCTGTCAATGCTGCGAACCTGACGTACGCCCCGGTTTAGGCGATGGTCGCCTGCAATGCCTTGAGGGTCGTTTCCGCATACAAAAAATCATAGTATTCACGGGCAAGCGATACGGAAAGCGCAATCTGTTCGTCCGATGCAGCCCCGACGAGAATAGCTTCTTTGATGTAGCCCAGCGCTTCCGGCGCAAAATTGCACTTTTTCGTGCATTTGATGATGGCATCGAGTGATTCGACCGTTTTTTGTGCTGCAAAAGCGAGGACTGCATATTCCATGGCATAATCTGGATATTCTTCTTTCTGCGACTTATGAAAGCCGATGTCGTAATTCATGTTCATCGCAAACAACAATTCACAGGCCAACAGACAGCTGTTATAATATGTGTCCTGATGTGCAAGCAGCCTTTGTATATATTTCATCAAATTTTTCGGTTTCATCCGCAGGGCTTGAATTTTCAAAATAAGCGCGGACAAATAGTTAAAAAAACGGGAATCATCGGCAAAAAAGAGCATCAGCTTCAGGGTTGCGATCACCCCGTGAACTGTCGCCGCAGAGGCGCTTTTCTCCAAAGCGGCAATCCCGGGTTCGTTACGCCCGGCCCGGAGATGGATGCTGCCAAGGACGCACCAGGCCTGCGACAGCATCGCATCGGAAACATTTGCAGCGGCCACGAGGAGCTTGACTGATTCGTCATACTTCCCGCCAAAACGGAGGGCAGAGGCATATTTGCCTTGTGCCTCATGCAATTTCCTTTCATCCACCGAGGGGACAACGTGCCGTTTTCCCGAGGCTACGTCCTCAAGGATCGTCTTTGCCCGGTTTGCGCTGGTGTGCCCTCTCCGGCATTCCTCCTGGCCGCAGGATGCGACAGAGGCAAAGCTGTCGTATGACCGTTCAATAGCCTTGATTGTGGAAATGACATCGTTTGGGGAATAGCCGATATAATGCTTCCCTTCAAGAAAATGCGGCCTGACACCATATCCGCTGCGTTCCGTGAGCAACAACGATCCAGAAGCCAGCGCCTGGATACAGCGCATGCTCAGTCCGGGAAAAAAGTTCTCGTTGAGGACAATTTGCGAGGCCGCGAAAACGTCTTGCAGAGCAGATCTTGAAATCCCCTCGACGACATGGATGGGGAAGCTCTCATGGATATACTGAATCAGATTATTGCGCTTGACCCGGTGCGGCGTCATCCTCCCGACAAACGTGATGAAATGCTTCTTCTCCGTGGTTGGACGAAAATCCATATGTAACACGGACAGGGGAAGCCATTTCGCCGGAACGCCATTTCTTCGAAATTTCGACACTGACGACAGCTGGTCAACATATACGAAATCAAAGAGCTTCGTCAGTGGGATAAGCCAGTATTCATTGAGTGGGCTATCGATGCAATAGGCAGCTAATTTGTAATTGCAGTTGAAAAACTCCTTGGGAAGGCTTGTCTGGCCAAAAAATTCTATGACAACAAGATCGGGTTGAACACCAGTATCCTCAATACATTCAGTCAGCGTTTTCGTCGCATCCAATTGAAGAGGGACGACTTCGCAGCCAATCTCTTTGAAGCCTTCCTGCAGGAATTGGCCGAAGTGAACGATTCGCATGGAGAGACCTGATTTTTTTGCCTGTAAAACGCACCCCTAGCCCACCCGCTGCACCCAGAATTGGTACATCTCGAGAAAGGTGTCCGGGTTGTCTTCTTCAAAAGCGTGCCAGTTGGACAAATCCGTGGCCGTCACGTCGCTCGGGAAGCGCGCCCGGTAGGCGGCGGCAACCGGCGGATCCACCTCCACGCCAAGGACCGCCAGCCCGTTTTGCAGGCAAAATCGCTTGATTTCAAGCAGGTTCAGACAGTGCTCCTGCACGTGAAAAAGCAGATCGCGGCAGCCGCTGATGCTGAAAAAATCCCCCAGCAGATACCGGCCCCAGCTCGGCTCCCAGGGGCTGTCGAGCAGCTCCTGGCGAAAGGCCCGAATCGTCTCGGGCGAACCGTCCAGCCCCCGGGCCGCGATCATCTCCCGCACCCGGCTGATCCCGCGGCGGGCCACACGGCTGTACAGGCCGATGCGCATGATGCCCCCCGGGCGCACCAGAGGCAAGAGCGCCCGCCAGCCAGCGGCCGGATCGGCCAGATGATGCAGCACGCCCGAGGATTCAACCAGATCGAAATGCCGGCCGAGTTCGCCAAGACGCAACAGGTCGGCCTGGGCGTATTCGATGTTGGCCACGCCCAGTTCCCGGGTCTTGCGCCGGGCGTAACACAGGCTGGTCAGGCTCAAATCCACAGCCAGGACGCTTGCTCCCCGAAATACCCGGGCCGTTTCCAGGGAATGCTGCCCTGTGCCGCAGCCGGCGATGAGCACGTCCAGGGTCGGGCCGTCGGGGACATTGTCCAGAACAGCCCGGGGGAAGCGCTCCCGCAGATGGGCGGCCAGGCTGACAGGCTCGCCCATCGGCGCCGGTCGCACCCAGCGCGGATAGGGGTTTTCCTCATATTGCCGCCGCACCAACCGGGACACGTCGTCCTCAATGGGCGTCAGCTGGGGGATGCGGCCCCGCAGGCGCTGCTCCTCGATGTGTTCCGTGAGCTGCTGGACCAGCACCCGGGCTACCGGCTCGGGCCAGGACCGGGCCAACAGGCGTTCGGCCTGGGGCAGTCCATGGAGCGGGGTAAAGGCAGCCACGGCCACGACCCACAGGGCCGGCACAGGCAGGTCCCCGGCCAGGGCGTCAAGGAGCCGCGCCGTCAGTTCGGCCGCCCCGGCTTCCTCGGCCGCCGTGACGGCAAAGACGTATTCGTTGACCCGGCACTGCCGGGCCAAGGCGGCGTAAAACTCCAGTCCGCGGTCATCATTGCCGCTCTCCGTCACCACAACGGGACCAACGTGCAAGGCCGCGTCGAGCAGCACGGCCCGGGCCAGGGTGAGAAAGCGTTCCAGCCCGGGCGCGGCTATGGGGGCGGCGTCGAGCAGGGCAGGAAAGAGCGTATCCCCGACCACGTTGGCCAGCCCGGTGGGACCATACAGGGCTGCGGCATCAAGTCGGCCGGGCCAGGCCGCCAAGGCCCGGCGCATGCAGCCGCCAACGATCACGTCGGCTTCGAGCATGGGGACAATGGCCGCCGCCACCTCGGCGCTGCGTCCCCAAGGCTCGGTCAGGGCGCGCAAAATCCGCTCCCGGCGCACCGACCCCTCGGGCGGCGCGGACAGTCCCCGCAGACAGGCCACGAACAGCCGGCGCATCTCCGGGCTCTCCCCGGCGTCCAGGGCGGCTTCGACAACGACCAGCGCCCCGGCCGGATTCCCGCGCAGAAGCAGACAGTTTATCAGCAGAATCCGGGCCTCGCCCAGCTCCGGGGCGAGGCGCAAGGCCCGTCTGGCGCAATCCTCGGCCTCGACGCTGCGGCCAAGCGAAGCCAGGGCCACGCCGCAGTTGGCCAGGGCATAGGCATACTCCGGGGACAAGGCCAGGGCGGCCCGGTAGCGGACAACGGCCTCTTCGGGCCGGCCCAGGGCATAGAGCGCGTTGGCCAGATTATACAAGGTATGGGGCTGGTCCGGGGACGCCTCCAAGGAGGCCTGGTAGTGGGCGACCGCCTCTTCCAGACGCCCGACCGACTCCAGGGCATTGCCGAGATGATTGTGGGCCGACACGGCGGCGGGACTGATTTCCAGAGCGCGGGTAAAGCTCATCATGGCCTCATCGGTTCGCCCCAGGCCAAGCAGCGCCAAACCGAGGTTGCTGTGCAGACCGGCATCGTGCGGCGAGAGATCCAGGGCGCGGCGCAAGGGCGGCAGGGCTTGCTCGCTGCGGCCCTGGCGGAGCAAGGCGGAACTGAGTACGCTCCAGCCAAAGGTCTCGCCAGGATAGCGCGCGGTCAGGTTGGTGGCCCGTTCGACGATTTCCGTCAGTCGGCCGCTTCGAAACAGGGCCGCAACATCCTGCTTCTCGGTCTGGCTCAACTGTCCCCTGGCCGCCTGGGTCCTGCCCGCCTGCATCATCCACCCCGCCTGGTTATGCGTTGCCTGGGATACGCCCTGCCACCTCGCCGTTGTCTCGTTGCAGGCTGTGCCCGGAGCTTGCACTGCCGCTACGGACGTGAAACCTGATTTTCCTGTAACCGTAACACAGGTTGGGTCCGGGACCAAGGGGGGCAGGGCATAACCTGGCGCCCCCTGGCGGCAACGGGAGACGGGGAGGGCCTGAGCGGTTGCCGGCCGGGCCAAGACGGGCTAAGGATTCCCGGAACTTGCCTGACAAGGAGGCCGGAAATGGCCACGTTGCGCTTGGCCCTTAGCCAGATCAACCCCACTGTGGGCGACGTCGGCGGCAATGCCGCCGCCATCCTCGCCCAACTCGATGCGGCCAAAGCCGCCGGGGCCGATATCATCGTTTTCCCGGAAATGGCCGTCTCAGGCTACCCACCGGAAGATCTGCTCCTCAAGCCCGATTTCGTGGCCGCCTGCATGGCCGCCGCCCAGGACATCGTCCGGGCCAGCCGGGGCACGACCGTCATTTTCGGCTGTCCCTGGCTCGACGGCGATCTGGTCAATGCCGCCGTCACCGCCCATGACGGGACCCTGGCCGGGGTTTCGGCCAAACGCTTCCTGCCTAATTACGGCGTGTTCGATGAGAACCGCTATTTTGCCACGGGCCGGGGGACCACGGTCTACGACCGGGCCGGCCTCGTCTTCGGGGTGAGCGTTTGCGAGGACATCTGGTATCCCGACGGTCCGCCCACGGAACAGGCCAAACATGGCGGAGCGCGGCTGCTCATCAACATTTCAGCCTCGCCCTACCATATGGACAAAGGGGTTTCGCGCCAACGCATGCTGGCCACCCGGGCGGCGGACAACGGGGCCTTTGTGGCCTACGCCAATCTCGTGGGCGGCCAGGACGAGCTGGTTTTTGACGGCCAAAGTCTGGTCTTCGGCCCGGACGGCGTCCTTCTGGCCCGGGGGCCGCAATTTACGGAAGACCTGCTCGTTTGCGACCTCGACATCGACCAGCCCACCCGGCAACGCCTCCTGGACCCGCGCTGCCGCAAATGGGAACCGGTCCCGGCCGGTTGTCCGGCCCGGGTGTTCCTGCCGGATCTGCCGGCTGTACCCCGCCCCCGACTGGCCGAACCGGCCATCGCCCCCTGCCTCGGGCCGCTTGAGGAAGTCTACCGTGCCCTGGTCGTCGCCACCCGGGACTATGTGCGCAAATCCGGTTTTACCGGCGTCACCCTGGGACTGTCCGGCGGCATTGATTCGTCCCTGACCGCGGTTATCGCCGCTGACGCCCTGGGGCCGCACAATGTGCTGGGCGTGGCCATGCCCACCCGGTTTTCCTCCGACGACAGCCTGGAAGACGCCGAGGCCCTGGCCGCGCGGCTCGGCATCGAGTGCAAAACCGTGGTCATCGAACCGATTTTCCAGGCCTTTCTCCAGGCCCTGGCCCCGCTTTTCGGCGACCGCCCCTTTGACGTCACCGAGGAGAACCTGCAACCGCGCATCCGGGGCACGCTTTTAATGGCCCTTTCCAACAAATTCGGCCGCCTCGTCCTGACCACGGGCAACAAGTCCGAGGTGGGCGTCGGCTATTCCACCCTCTACGGCGACACGGCCGGCGGCTATGCGGTCATAAAAGACGTGCCCAAGACCCTGGTCTATGCCGTCTGCCGCTGGCGCAACGAACAGGCCGGCCTGGATCTCATTCCCGAGCGCGTGCTGGTCAAACCGCCCACGGCGGAACTGCGGCCCAACCAGAAGGATTCGGATTCGCTGCCGGAATACGACGTCCTCGATCCGGTGCTCAGGGCCTATGTGGAGCTTGGCCTGTCGCCGACAACCATGGTGGAGCGCGGCCTGGACGCGGCCGTGGTCGACCGGGTGACGCGGCTGGTGGACCGCAACGAATACAAGCGCCGCCAAAGTCCGCCGGGGCCGAAGATCACGCCGCGCGCCTTTGGCAAGGACTGGCGTCTGCCCATCGTCAACCGCTATGCCCCGAAGCGCGGCCCTGGCGAGGCGGACAAAAAGCCCTAAGCGTGGCGGGAGCACGCGGCCTGTGCTCCCGCCATGCCCGGACTCTAACGGACGTATTGTGCCCCCGGGCGCTCCATTGCGGCCAGGCGCGGAAAACGCTACCCTTGGGCCGTGTCTGTCGTCCCTCCACATGCCGCTTCCCCCGGAAGACGTTCCTGGCGCAAACTTGTCCCGCAACAGTGCACCAAGGCCGACTGGCTCCTCTGGGCCGTCATTATGGCCACGGCGGCCGGGCTGCGTCTGTGGGGCCTTGGCGCCCAGTCCCAGTGGTTCGACGAGATGCTCGTCACGGTCCATGCCGCCAACTCCCTCGCCTACCTCACCGATCTGAGTTGGCGGGTGGAAATCCATCCGCCGCTCTATTACTGGTTCAATCACCTGCTGCAATGGATCTGGGCCAACGACGCCTTTGTGCGCCTGCCCTCAGCCCTGGCCGGCATTGCCAGCATTCCGCTGATCGGCCTGGTGGCCGCCCGGCTCGGTTCGGGCACGGCGGCCGGTTCCCGGCTTATGGCCACGACCGCCATGGCCTTGGCCAGCGTGAACCCCCTGCATATCTGGATCTCCCGACAGGTCCGCCCCTACGCCCTGATCCAGATCTTCTGCTGTCTGGGCTTTCTCCTGCTTTTCAGGCTTATTGCAACGCCAACGCGCCGGGATGTCCTGCGGCTTGTGGCGGTCAATTTCCCCATTGTGGCCATGCACTACGTGGGTCTGGTCATCATGGCCTGCCAGGGGTTATGTCTTGTGGCGGCCCGGCTGACGCGACTGGGCGTCACCCCGGTGCGCGACATCCTGCTGTTCGCCGTCGGCAGCGTGGTCACGGCCTTGCCCTCCCTGGCCTTTCTGGCCAGCGTCAAATGGCTGCACACCCAGTCCTACGCCAGTGCCTTCATCCAGGCCTCCGGGGACCTTGGCGTCACGACGTCCAAGCTGACGTTCCAACTGCTGCAGTTTTTCAACTTCGGCTATTTTGACGGACAGCGGCTGTGGCTGTTGCCGGCGGCCGCCATGTCCCTGGGACTTCTCCGGCTGTGGCGCGCCAACCCCGGCCGGGCCTTGTGCTGCCTGCTGCTTACCACTGCCTTCCCGCTCCTGCTCCTGGCCATCCGCTACACCGGCCACTTCACCCCGGTACACCTCAGCTACGCCCTGCCGCTCCTGTTTGCCTGTCTGGCCGCGGCATGCACCCATCTCCTGCCCCGGGCGCTTCGCAGCAATTGGAGCGTCCTGGTCCTGTTGGCTGTTCTTGGCGGCGTGTTCGTGCTACGCGACGGCCGGGCCTTCTACCATCCCGACGCCGCCGTCTGCGACGCCTGGCACGACAACCAGGAACGCTACAAGCGTATCGCCCATATCCTGGCTGCCAACACCGACAGCCAATCGTTTGTCATCTTTGACGATAATTTTGCGGCCGGAGCTGTAGACTGGTATATGCGGGCCGCGACCCCGGCCGGGAGCCTGGCCGACTATGCCGTAACCCCGGAGCAGAAGCAGGTGAACCTGTTCTTTTTCTCCAAGATGCTCGCCCACGTGACCCCGGAGCCCGCGTTTGCCTTTGTCCGCGACGCCCCCCTGCCGCCGCCTTTTGCCGGCCCATCGGGCAACATGCCGCTGTATAGAGCCCTGATCCTGCGCACCGGACAGATCGACTGGAGTCCGAGCACGCCCTACGCCGGCACGCTGGGCCTGCCGCCCCACACCTTTTTGCGCCACGTCCATTCCCTGCGCCGCATCCGTTTCTTTGCCGACCAGGACCAGTTCTGGATGTGCCCGGCCCTGACCGGCCAGGAGGGCGAAATCACCCTCCGCTTTGTTTCGCCCTCGCCCTTTCCCCCTGGTCCGGTCTATCTGGTGGTCGACGCCCGGATGCACCGCCCGGGCAACCGGCTGGGCATTGACGTGCGCTTTGACCATGCCCCCTATGCCAGTCTCGCCGCTCTTGCGGGGCAGGAGGTGACTGGCCCGCTGTTTCTGCAAACAACAGCCAAAGTCCCGTTTACAACCATGGATGTGCGCCTGCGGCCCTATGTTTCCGGCGACCGGGCCAACCGGATCGACAATCCGCTGGAGCAGGTCCGGCTGGCCTCGGTCCAGGCCTATGTCGTCCCTGAGGACAATCGCCTGCACAGCCGCACGCTGCGCGTTGCCGAACACGGCCTGGACGTTCCCATGCCGGACGAGGCCGGGGGAGTCTTTCGCTGGGGCTATGACGTCTCCACCCTGACCTTTGCCAGGGACCATGCCGGTCCCGTCATCCTGCGCTATGCCGCAGACAGCCCGCTGCCCGGCCAGCGCGGCACGGTGTCGGTCAACGGCGTGGCCGTCGCCGCTATTGATCTGGCCACCGGGCCGGGGAGCGGCGAAATCACCTTTGCCGCCAAGCCCGGAGAAAACGTGGTGACCCTGGCCTGGACCCAGGCCAATCGCGGAGCGCATGCCTTTTCGCCGACCGACGCCCGTCCCCTGGCCGTCCGCTACAGACGTCTGGCCCTCGACTCCGCTGCGGACGCCGTGCCGCCCTCGGGCGACGACTCCCCGGCAAAGGAACCGGCCAAGTAGTTCGAAACGCCGGGGGCTGGGCCGGCATCGGCCTAAACCAAGCCCCAGCCAGTCGAGGCTCCCCGTCGCACAACGCAAAAAGCCCGGACAGGAAATCTGTCCGGGCTTTTCCGTTCAACCAGCTTCAGGGCGCATTATTTTTTAATGCGCTTCTCCCAGAGCTTCATTTCCTTCATCTTCTTGCGGCGTTCACGCTGCAACTCCTTGCAAACCAGAGGCATCTTCTTGGCGTAGCCCCACTTCTCCCGATAGGTTTCGGGGGTCAGGCCGAACTTGGAAAGATGCTTCTTGGTCAGGATCTTAAACGACTTGCCCGACTCAAGGCAGATGATGCTGCGCTCGCGCACGGCCTTTTTGGGATCAACAGCCGGAGCGGACGCCGGTTCATCGGCAACAGGCGCAGCCGAACCTGAGGCAACGATGCCGCGAATATCATCCGCCAACCGACGCACCATGGAGGTAATTTCAGCCTCGGTCATATTGCGGACACTTGCCTGCGCTTTGACGATTTCCAGCGCTTCTCTCAAAAAATCATCCATGGATACTCCTCGCTTGCTTTGTGGCCTCATAAGACAAGACACACAATCACTTCAAATATTACATCGGCCAGCGTACCTGCGCAAGAACTATATTTTTCTATAATTTTTGGCCCGCAGCCAACACGATAAATATTCAACGAAAAACAGGCACCGTTTAAGACTGCAAATAGGAATACCCAAACGGAGGTATACAAAAAAAGACGGCGACAAGGCGTAGAGAATGACTCCGCAAACATTTTCCTGGGCACTATAAAGGCAACCTGGCGAAAGGACCCGAGGGCAACGAGATCCTTTCACCAGGCCGCACCCCCATCAACAAAACGGATAGGGGAAATGTGAAGCACTATACCAAGATATTGGGGTCAGGAACGAGACCGGAAGTATCGCGACGCCAGCCGCCTTGTCCGTAACGTACACCGAGTTGCTTGAGTTCCCGTCTGTGCCCAATGCTGTGTACACCCTCCACTGCAACGTCCATCAGGAGATTCCCGGCAAAATGCACCAGTGAGGCCATGGCCTCCTGACGTTTGGCGTCATCCCAATGCCAGGGCATCTGCCTGGGGTCGACTCGCAAAATATCGGCCGGGAGCATTTCCATGAATCGGGCAGGCGGGGTGTCCATATCGAAGTTGTCGAGGAGCACCCGGGCTCCGCCGCACTTGGCGGCAACCAGGGTGTCGATGGCCCGAGCCGGGTCGGCCAGCAGCGCGGCAACGTCATACATGATGATGACACGGCCGGCGTTGACCCCAACCGCAGCCCCAAGGCCGGCAGCCGAGCTGCCAAGACCACCCCGAACCAAATAGGCGGCCGGCTCCCGGACTTCGCTGCCCCAGGCTCCCAGGGCATCGCTTCCCTGAGCCAAGCTGCGGCCGGTGGCCGCCACCGGCCGGCACGGCATGCTCTCAGTCGCAGCCCGTCTGTCCCGGGCGGCCTCGATGCCGGCCACGCCGCCGTTGCCGAGGTCCACCAAGGCCCGGAAATAGATTATCCCCTGTCCGACAATTGCGCTGGCGGCAGGGGCCTTGCTGACCGGGCAGCCCGTCTGGGTCTGAGAAAAGGTATTCGCCATATGCTCCATCCAATTGAATGGAGCATCCTTTTCAAGAACCAGTCCAAGTCAATTCGCTTGTTTTTTTAGGGAGATAAAGAACCAGACGAGTCCCGTTTCCAGGATATGCTCGGACTGTGCCGCTCAAAAGTCCTCAAAACAGGACAACTCAGCCCGTGCCTGTGGTCAGTCGGGCCAACAAAGACAACGACGTGGTCAGCAGGCGACCACGCAATTCCTCGGGCAGCCGCCAGATGGTCAAGGCCATGTAGGCCCCGAATCCCATCAGCGCCAGAATGTCGAAAAATACAATGATGCGCTTGTGCACGTCCGCCTCCCAAGGCAATTTTTTCCCCTGCCAGGACTCCTAGCAACCAGCGTTCCGAATCAGCTCCCGTAGACCTCCTGCCCACCCTTTGGTATGCCGCCTCCATGCCGCAATCCGACATCCATCGTTTCTGGCTGGTGACCTTGGGCTGCAAGGTCAACCAGTACGAGGCCAGGGCCCTGGCCGAAGCCTTTGCCGCCGCAGGATACGCCCCGGCGGCGACCGCCGCCGAGGCCGATTTGATCGTCCTTTTGTCCTGTGCCGTGACTGCCCGGGCCGAAGCCGAAAGCCGCCGCCTGACCCGCACCCTTGTCCGGCAGGCCCGCCCGGGCGCCAGGGTGGTGGTCACCGGCTGCGCCGCAGCCGTGAGTCCCCGCGCCTTTGCCGGCCTGACAGCTGTCCCGGTCCCGGACAAGGGTCTCCTGGCCCGCTCCCCGGCCCAGGCCGCCTCAGCCGCCCTGCGGCCGGCCGGCCTCTTCCCCGCCCTGGCCGTCACCGACTACGACCGGGCCAGAGCCTTGCTCAAAATTCAGGACGGCTGCTCCCACGGCTGCTCCTACTGCATCGTCCCCAGCGCCCGGGGCGCTTCGATTTCCCGGCCCTACCCGGACATTGTGGACGAAGCCCGACGGTTGCTGACCGCCGGCCACCAGGAACTGGGGCTGACCGGCATCAACCTCGGCCATTTCGGCCCGGACCTGTCCCCGCCCCTGACCTTCTGGCAGCTTGTGGCCGCCCTGGAAAAGGATCTCGCCGCCAGCCACGGCAATTGTTTCCGGTTGCGCCTGGGTTCTCTCGACCCGGCCATGCTGACCCAGGAAGGCGTGGAGGTCCTGACCGAAAGCCGCCATGTCTGCCCCCATCTGCACATATCCCTGCAAAGCGCCGATCCCGGCATCCTGACGGCCATGCGCCGCCGGCCGGGCGATGCCGCTGCCGTGTCCTCTTTTGTGGACAAGATACGTGTGAAATGGAAATACCTGGCCCTCGGGCTGGATATGCTCACCGGTTTTCCCGGCGAATCCGACGCCGCCTATGCCGCCACCGCCGCATTCCTGGCCGTCCTGCCCATCACCTACGCCCACGTCTTCCCCTATTCCCGGCGTCCCGGCACGCCGGCCGCCGCCATGGCCGGTCAGGTGGCCAAGGAAGTCAAGATCGAACGAGCCCAGGCTCTTCGTGCCCTGGCCACGGCCAAGAGCGCCGCTTTTCTGGAAACGCTGGCCGGGCAGGCGCAGCTGACGGTGGCCTTGGAACGCAGCGCCCCGGCGGCCGGCACCTGCGAGGCGTACGTGGATTGCCGCTTTGCCGTTGCGCCCGACGCGCCCCTTGGCTCCCTGGTCGCGGCGCGGCCGGTCGGCATCGACGGGGACTGCCTGACCGTTGTGCCGCTTGCCGGGGCCGTGGCATGAGCCGTCCCCACGAGCCGCTGCCGGCCAAGCTGGTCGTCTCGGTCCTCTCCTCCGAGCTTAACCAATGCTGGCCGGCAGTCCTGGCCGGCCTGGCCGACCGCTTCGGCCCGGTGGAAATTGCCTACCCGGCCATGCCGTTCGTCCATACGGCCTATTATAATGATGAACTGGGCGTGCCGCTGGTGCGCCGCCTGTTCTGCTTTACGGAGTTGGTGTCCCAGGCTGTGCTCGGACCGGCCAAGCAGGCCACCAACGTCCTCGAAGACCGCCTCGGCCGCCCGGACGGCCGCCGTCGGGTCAATCTCGACCCGGGGCTGCTCACCTGCGAACGCTTCGTCTTGGCCACAGGCAAGAACTTCACCCACCGCATCTATCTCGGGGACGGCATCTTCGGCGACTTGACCCTTGTCTTTCAGGCCGGCTCCTGGCAAACCCTGCCCTGGACGTTTCCCGACTATGCCGCGCCGGACATGCTGGCGCGTTTAACCGACATCCGCTGCCGCTATCGCCGGGATCTGCGTGAACGCGCCGTCCGCACCCTGTCCCCGAAAAAGGAGCTTCCATGCCCAAAAGCATGACCGGATACGGCAAAAGCCGCCTTGAGTCCGACGCCTTCACCCAGGTCTGGGAAGTGCGCGCCGTCAACAGCCGTTTTCTCGACCTCAAATGGCGTCTGCCGCTGTTTTTGCGCCCCAGCGAAGCAGCCCTGGAGCGCGTGGTGCGCGAAGCCGTGGCCCGGGGACGCCTGGAAATCCATCTGGAATTTTCCCCCAAGCGGGTGGATATGTGGAAGGCCACCCTGAACACCGGCCTGGCCGGGGCCATGCTGAGCGAACTGACCGCCTTTGCCGCCGAACGCGGCCTGCCCTACACCCCGGACCTCAACCGGATGCTGGCCATTTCCCATCTCTGGCAGGAAGACGCCGTGGACCCCGATCCCGATCTCTTCGCCACCCTGGCCGAAGGACTGCGTCTGGCCCTGGTCGATTTCAACGACGCCCGGTCCCGCGAAGGCCGCGCCCTGGCCACGGACCTGCTGACGCGGCTGGCCCGGCTCAAGGATTGGCAGGCCGCCATCGAGGCCGGCGCGCCGGCCATTGTGGCCGAGCGCACCGAGCAGCTGGTCACCCGCATCACCGCCTTGCTCGAAAAGGTCGGCCACGAGCCGACCCAGGACCGGCTGCTGCAGGAGACCGCCATCCTGGCCGACAAGCTCGATGTTTCCGAAGAAATGACCCGTCTGTGCGGCCACATCGCCCGGCTTGAGGGACTCCTTCGCGAAGGCGGCGAAATCGGCAAGAAGCTCGATTTCCTCATCCAGGAGGCCTTCCGCGAGATCAACACCTGCGGCAACAAGGCCCAAAATCTCGACATCAGCCGGCTGGTGGTGGATTTCAAGGCCGAGCTCGAAAAATGCCGGGAACAGGTGCAAAACCTCGAATAGCCCGTTCAGCCTTTTCATCGGTCCGGTTTTCTGTATGCTTATGCGGGCGCGTCCGGCGCGCCCGCTCCGTTTTATCCGTCAGCCAAGGGCAAGGTGACGCATGGCCTCCGGCCTTCTCAATATTGGTTTTGGCAACTTCGTGGCCACCGCCCGGGTCACAGCCATCGTCAACCCGGCCTCCTCGCCCATGCGCCGCCTGCGTGAAGAGGCGCGGACCGACAAACGGCTCATCGACGCCACCCAGGGCCGCAAAACCCGCGCAATTATCATCACGGATTCCAATCACATCATTTTGTCGGGCATCCAGGCCGAGACCCTGGGGGCCCGATTCGAAGCTCAGGAGGAAGACCATGCCGGCTAGACGTTTGGGAATGTTTCTGGTCATCTGCGCCCCGTCCGGAGCCGGCAAATCCACCCTGATCAAGAAGTTGTGCGCCGAATTTCCGGCCATCTCCTTTTCGGTGTCGGCCACCACCCGCGCCCCGCGGCCGGGCGAGCGGCCGGGCATTGATTACCACTTCCTGTCCCGTGAGGACTTTCTCGCCTGGCGTGAGGCCGGCAAACTGGCCGAATGGGCCGAGGTCCACGGCAATTTTTACGGCACGCCGCTTGAGCCGGTGCACAGCGCCCTGGCCGAGGGACGCGACGTGCTTTTTGACGTGGATGTCCAGGGCGCGGCCCAACTGCGCCAGAGCCTTGGCCGGGACGGGGCCTATATCTTCATTTTGCCGCCTTCGCGGGCCGAACTCCTCCGTCGCCTGTCGGGACGGGGCACGGATTCCCCGGAGGTGGTGGCCCGACGGCTGGCCGCGGCCCAGGCCGAACTGGCCGACGCGCCCCTTTTCGATTACTGGGTGGAAAATGCCGCACTCGACGTCGCCTATGACGACCTGCGGGCCATCTACATCGCCCAACGGCGTCGGCCGCGCTGCCATCCCGACTTTCTGCGCGACCTGCTGTCCCAGTGGGAGGCCGCAATCTAGCCCCAAGGCGTGTACTGCTGCGATGATCGGTGCTGGCACGGGCCGTTGACCGCATTCCCCTTTCCCTGGTAATTCGGCCGAAACAGGTTATAAAACCGCCCGGAAGCCATGAGCCAAAACAATCACGACGCCCCGACCAGTTCCCCTGGCAATCCTGCCCAAGCAGGCAAGCCCCGGGAGCGCATCAAGGGCATCTTCTCCACCCAGGCCATCCAAAAGGTCGGCACCGGCACCACCACCCGCCGCACCATCCAAAAAATGTACTGGTTTGTGGAGGAAGACGACGCGCACGTTCTGGAAATCCAGCCACTCAACAAAAATTACGTCCCCTCCGGGCCGAAGCGCAAGATCACCTTGGACGAGTTGCTGGAAAAGTTTTCCCCGGAGCCGGAATTCTACGTCTCCACGGTCTATCCGCGACTGCGTGAACTCAACATGGTCATCCAAAAGGGCGAGCGCCACCGGGAAAAGGGCGAATCCTTCAGCGCCGAGTTGGAATTCGGCCAGGCCCTGGCGGTGGACGAAGACAACATCCGGGCCAATTTCGGTCTGGGACTGACCTACCTGGAACGGGGCGAAGCCAATAAGGCCGACGACATCTTCCAGCGGCTGGTGCGTCTTGATGCCGCCTTTGAAAAGGACCACAAGCACCTGTTTAATGAATTCGGCATCAATCTGCGCAAGAACAAGATGACTGATCAGGCCCTGGAATACTACACCCGGGCCGAGGCCCTGGCGATTCGCGACGACAACCTCATGTTCAACATCGCCCGGGCCCATTTCGACAAGAAAGAGTATGCCCAGGCCATGGACTATCTGCAAAAAGCCCTGGAGCTCAATCCCGATCAGCCTGAGGCCAGGAAATTTGCCGAATTTCTCACGTCCAAGGGGCTGGCCAAGGCCGACCTGCCAGCCGCCTCCCAGTCCCCGGATGCCTCTCCGACCGAGGACGCTGCGGCCGCCGCCGCCGCCGAGACGCCAGATCTGGTCGCCCGCGACGACACCCTCTAGGACTGCGTTCGGTCGTTTCCCTTCTGGCCGACCAAGCCGCAACACGTTTGGCGTCTGATGCTTGTTCACAAAAAACAGCTGTGTTTTCTGTGAACGCGACACTGCCGCCAGCCGCCCCCGCTCTGCCGACGCCCGCTGCAACCGCCTCTGAGGCCTTGAGGATTATGACCACGCCTTGCGATTCAAGCCATCTGCCGACGCCCGCTGCAAACACGTCTGATGCCTTGTGCCGCCCGGCCTAAGCCGGGCGAGGAATTGTCCGGCCGGACGTGCGGGGCAGGGCTTGCTTTGCCGCCCCCCCCGGGGCATCCTGCCCCGTCGCCGGGCCTGCCCGGTTCTCCCTGGAGGCCTTTGTGCGCAAAAAATGGATTTTCCCCCAAGACGGGCCGCCGCTGGCCCAAGCCGCCGCCCTGGCCGATACCCTGGGCATCTCCCCGGCCATCGCGGCCCTGCTCGCCAACCGGGGACTGACCACCGCCGAAACCATGGACCGCTACCTCTCGCCGGGACTCCGCCACCTCATGCATCCGGGCGAGATCCCCGGCCTGGATGCGGCGGCGGCCCTGTTGGCCCAAAAGCTCACCCAGGGCCGGACCGTGGCCATCTGGGGCGATTACGACGTGGACGGCATCACCGGCACGGCCTTGCTGCTGGATTTTCTGCGCGAACACGGCTTCACCCCGTTGTGGCGGCTGCCGGTGCGGGCCGAGGAAGGCTATGGGCTCAACATTGCCGGCATCGAGGAACTGGCTGCGGCCGGGGCCGAGGTGCTCGTCACCGTGGACTGCGGCATCACCTCGGTGGCCGAGGTGGCCCGGGCCAAGGAACTGGGCCTTTGCGTCATCGTCACCGACCATCACCTGCCCGGCCCCGAACTGCCGCCGGCCGACGCCGTGGTTGATCCCAAACTGGCCGACGGGCCGGGGACCGATCTGGCCGGGGTGGGCGTGGCTTTCTTCCTGGCGGCGGCGCTCAATCGCCTGCTCCCGGGCGAACCGAGCGACGTGCGCCGCCTGCTCGATCTGGTGGCCATGGGCACCCTGGCCGATGTCGTGCCGCTTCGCGGCCCCAATCGCATTCTGGCCAAAAACGGCCTGCTCCTTCTGGGCGAAGCCCGTCGTCCGGGCATCCATGCCTTAAAGGAAGTCAGCGGGCACAATCCCAAAGCCAGCCTGGGCGCGTCCCAGGTGACCTTCGGGTTGGCCCCGCGCATCAACGCCGCCGGCCGCATGGGCCGGCCCGACGCCGCCCTGGACCTGCTGCTGGCCCCGGACCTGGACGCCGCCCGGCCCCTGGCCGCTGATCTCGACGCCGAGAATACCCGCCGCCGGGCCGAGGAGGACGCCATCCTGGCCGAGGCCATGGCCCAGGCCGAAGCTGCGCCGGGCCGGTTTGGCCTCACCCTGTTTGCCCCTCACTGGCACCAGGGCGTCATCGGCATCGTGGCCTCGCGGGTGGCCGAGCGGCGCTATCGGCCGACATTGATTCTCACGGCCGATCCGGTCAAGGGCCTGCTCAAAGGGTCCGGCCGTTCCATTCCCGAATGTGATCTGCACGGTCTGCTGGAGGAAATTGCCGACAGCCTGCACGCCTTCGGCGGACACAAGCAGGCTGCCGGCCTGTCCCTGGTTCCGGACAACCTGCCGCTGGTGACCGAACGCTTCGACGCGGCCGCAGCCTGCGCCCTGGGCCATGCCGCGCCCCAGCCGTCGCTGCGCCTGGACGGGGAACTGTCCTTTGGCGAAGTCACCGCCACGCTGATCCGGGAGCTGGGGCTGCTCGAACCTTTCGGCTGCGGCAATCCCGAGCCGGTCTTCGCCTCGCCGCCGGTCCAGGTGCAATCCCGCCGGGTCTTCGGGGAAAACCATGTGGCCCTGGCCCTGCGCGACGTGGCGGCCGGGGTGACGCTCAAGGGCAAGGCCTGGCGCATGGCCCGGGAGATTGGGCAGGAAACGGCCGGGACCACCGTGCGGGTGGCCTACTCGCCCAAAATCACCTATTTTTCCGGTGTTCCGGAGATTGAACTTCGCCTGCGCGACCTGGGCGGCCAGGACGCCTGAGGCCTCGCCGGCCTGCTCTTCGCACCTCGGCCGCTTCACGCTGCGTTCACGCTGCCCCGGCCTGAGGCGTGCCAAGCTTTCCGGCAGTACGGATTTGTCGGATGCGGCCCAGGGGCGAATTCACGGTAAAAAATTTTTTACTTTTGTATAAAAAGGACCCGTCACCTTATTGCCAAATTTGAGGTCCCGCTTTACAAGCGAACTGTGTGTCGGGGGATTCGCCCTCCCTGCCCAAGGTCGAGCGTTTTCCGGCTACGAACCATTTTTGGAGGAAGGAATCATGAAACGTATTTTGACCATCGCTCTCGTCGCGGTGTTCGCCCTTGGCGCCTTCGCCAGCGCCCAGGCGGCCACCGAGGTGAAGATGACCGGCGACGCCTTCGTCTACGGCACCTTCAATGCCAACCAGAACTTCACTGGCTGGAGCACCGGCAGCTGGGACAACAACAGCGGCGCCTACACCGGCGCTGGCAAGCAGACCGAAGAACGCTTCCAGATCTGGGAACGCTTCCGCCTGCGCTCGGACTTCGTGGCCAACGAGGCCGTGAAGTTCCGTCTGGGCATCAAGGTCCAGGACACCTGGGGCCATGGCACCCTGACTGCCGCCAACCCGGCCGTGTCCATCGAAGTCTACCAGGCCTTCCTGCAGTTCAAGCTGCCGGGCTGTGACATTGAGGTGACCGCCGGTCTGCAGGATCTTTCCCTGCCCCAGACCGCGTTCTTCACCGACTCCGTCGTCTTTGGCGGCGACCGCGCTGCCGCCCTGGTCGTGAGCTCCCCGCTGATCCCGGACACCCTGTCCGTGACCGCCGGTTTTGCTCGCATGCTCGACAAGAACCGCACCTACGACACCACCACCACCCAGGTTGCTGATGAGTTCGACGTCTATTTCCTGACGCTGCCCATCACCCTGGAAGGCTTCAAGGTCACCCCCTGGGGCGCCCTTGGTGTTGCCGGACGTGACGCCAACTACTTCACCGCCGGTTCCTACGGCCCCAACTCGACCTTTGCTGACAGCCTGCTGTCTGCCGGCACCTTCCTGACCCCGACCGGCATGCGCAACGCCCAGAACGCCTACTGGTGGGCCGGCGGCACCTTCGAAGTGACCGCTCTTGACCCCATCAAGCTGTATGCTGATGTCATTTACGGCGCCGGCAACCAGGGTGATCGCAAGAAGGACCAGCGCTCTGGCTGGTTCATCGACGCCGGCGTCGAGTACACCGGCTGGGACGTGCTGACCCCGCAGGTCTTCGGCTGGTGGTCGACCGGTGAAGACAGCTCCAACCGCAATGGTTCCGAGCGTATGCCTTCGATCCTGTCCAACTGGGGCCCGGGCAACAGCTTCCTGTTCGACGATTCGCAGGAACTGCTCAAGCAGGGCAACATGGGCGTCAACCCCATCGGCTCCTACGGCATCGGCGCTTCGCTCAACAACATCAGCTTCATCGAGAAGCTGAGCCAGCGCGTGACCTTCGTGTACCTGCGCGGCAACAACTCGCCCAACGCCATTCGCGGCCTCAACGCGCTCATGGGCAGCAACCCCTACTTCACCATGGGTCGCGACCTGACCACCAATGAGTACGTCATGGGCGCCAACATCGACAGCACCTACAAGATCTACGAGAACCTGTCGGCCGTCATGGAAACCGGTTGGGCCCATGGCCAGTTCCAGACCAGCGTCTGGGGTCATCGCCTGGCTGAGAAGTCCCGTGAAGGCGACGCCTGGAAGATCGCTGCCGGTCTGGTCTACAAGTTCTAAAGCGCAAACGCTCGCTACGTAAGGCAACCGACACAGGCCGGACCCCTCTTGGGGGGTCCGGCTTTTTTTGGGCCTGCCGCCTGCGCCGGCCCGGTAAAAATTTTTTTACCTTTGTATAAAAAAGACCCGGCAGAGTATTGCCAATTTGGAAGTCCCGCTTTACAACCGAATCGTGTGGCAGGGGACTCGCCCTCCCCGGCCAAGCGCCAGCGATTTCCGGCTTCGAACCACTCTCTTTTGGAGGAAGGTATTATGAAACGTATTCTGACCATCGCCCTCGTCGCGGTGTTCGCCCTTGGCGCCTTCGCCAGCGCCCAGGCGGCCACCGAAGTGAAGATGACCGGCGACGCCCGTATCTACGGCGTCTTCTTTGCCGACCACAACTTCACCGGCTGGAACAACGCCGCTTGGTCGTCCAACACCCCGACGTACACCGGCGCCGGCAAAAAGACCGAAGATCGTTTCGAGATCTGGGAACGCTTCCGTCTGCGCTCTGACTTCGTGGCCAACGAGGCCGTGAAGTTCCGTCTGGGCATCAAGGTGGAAGACACCTGGGGTCACGGCACCCTGACCGCCGCCAACCCGGAAGTCGCCATTGCCGTCTACCAGGCCTACCTGCAGTTCAAGGTTCCTGGCTGTAACGACATCGAAGTGACCGCCGGTCTGCAGGACATCGATCTGCCCATCAGCAAGATGTTCTACGGCAACCCGGTCTTCGGCGGCGATCGTATCGCGGCCCTGACCGTCAATGCCCCGCTGATCGACAAGACCCTGAGCGCCATCGCCGGTTTTGGTCGTCTGATCGACACCAACCGCACCTACGACACCACCACCACCCAGGTGGCTGACGAGCTGGACGCCTACTTCCTGGCCCTGCCCATCACCCTGGACGGCTTCAAGGCCACCCCCTGGGGCACGCTTGTTGTGGCTGGCAAGAATGCCGGCTACTTCACCACCAGCGGTTCGACCTTCGGTTCGCAGTCCTTTGCTGAGAACCTGATCTCTGCTGGTTCCCTGGTCAGCCCGGCCCTGTGGAAGAACGACCAGAACGTCTACTGGTGGGCTGGTTCCTCCTTCGAGGTGACCGCTCTTGATCCCGTCAAGTTCTACGCTGACGTGATCTACGGCGCCGGCGCCATGTCCGATCGCAAGAAGAGCAAGCGCCAGGGCTGGTTCATCGATGCCGGCATCGAGTACACCGGCTGGGACGTGCTGACCCCGAAAGTCTTCGGCTGGTGGTCCACCGGCGAAGACGGCTCCACCCGCAATGGTTCCGAGCGTATGCCGCAGATCCGCCCCAACTGGGGACCGGGCAACAGCTTCCTGTTCGACGATTCGCAGGAACTGGCCAAGAACTCCAACATGGGCATGAACCCGATTGGTGCTTACGGCCTGGGCGCTTCTCTTGACAACATCACCTTCATCGAGAAGCTGACCCATCGCCTGACCTTCACCTACCTGCATGGCAACAACTCGGCCAAGGCCATCCGCAACCTCAATGCGCTCATGGGCAGCAACCCCTACTTCGTCATGGGTCGCGACCTGACCATGAACGAGTACGCCATGGGCGTGAACTTCGACAACAAGTACATGATCTATGAGAACTTGGCCGCCGTCATGGAGACTGGCTGGGCTCACGGTGAATTCCAGTCGAGCGTCTGGGGTCATCGCCTGGCCGCCAAGTCCCGTGAAGACGACTCCTGGAAGGTCGCTTTCGGCCTGACCTACAAGTTCTAAATCGGTTCTCCGGAAATCAAAGGCGCAGGCCGGGACCTTCGGGTCCCGGCCTTTTTTTATGTCGCCGGACAGGACGGGGCGGTTACGCCCCGGTTGCGGATGCCGGATGCAGTTCCTCGGGTTCCGGACAAACCCGCGCGAGAACAAGCGACAGGGCCATGCAGCCTGTCGCTCGCGCCTTGGCTCCCCAAGCAGGCCGTAACGGGGCGCCGGCGGCGCTTTTTTACCGGCCAGGCCGGCAAAAAAGCGGCAAAACCGTGCCCGAAAGCTCCTGGGCCAGGCCGGCCGTATCCAGCGTACGCCCACTCGGTGCGGTCAGGATTGGCACCTGCCCCCGGGACAAGAAGGCTTTGACCTCGGCCAAAGGCACGGCAAAGCCCATATCGGCCATCCCCCCGCCCACCTGTTCCCGCACGGCCTCGCTATCGCGTCTGGCCCGCACCACGCCGGCCACCCGGCCGCTGGCATCAAGCAACGGCCCGCCGCTGTTGCCGGGCAGCACTTCGGCGCTGATTGCCACTTCGCCGGAAATGCCGACGCCGGCAGCCAGTTCACGGGTATGCCCGGAAGTGATGCGCATCTCCCCGGTTCGCGCCCGTTCGCCTGGATAACCGGCAGCGTACACCGCCACTTCCGGCGGCACCGTACTGCCTTCCCGAAAGGACAGAACCCGGGACGGGGCCACCGCCAGTTTGAGCAAAGCCAGATCATGGGCGACATCCAGGCGCGACACCGTCGCCCCGACCGCCTGCCCGTCAACCATGGCCACGATCCGGGCGCAGCCCGAGGCCACATGGGCATTGGTCAGGACATGGCCCAGGCGGCTGACCACAAAGCCGGTCCCGGTGCGCACCTGTCCGGGAGGAGATTGCGGGGGCGACGGCGTTTTGGCCTTGTCACTCCCGGCCCGCAGGGACTGGGCTGTGGCCGGCGGCAATTCCTTTTGGGCGGCAGCAGTCAAAGCGGCCAGCCGCGACTGCATCGGCCCGCGCCCTGCCCCGGCCGTTTCAGCCGTCAGCGCCAGCCGGTAGGCTTGGCCCGGATCGCGAGGCACAATCCGCCCGGCCAGATACAGTTCGCCAAGGACCACGGCAGCTTCCCCCGAACCGGCAGCCACGGCCCGGCGCAGGTACGCGGGCGCGTCCGAGGCCGGTCCCAGACGCCCATCCAAACGCAACAGCCCAAGGGCCAACAGAGCCCGGGAAGATCCCTTGGCTGCCGCCTTTTTGAGCCAATCTCCGGCCCGGGCATCGCTTTGGGGCACGCCCTGGCCGCGCAGATGCAGATCCGCCAGAGACAGCATCGCCGGCACATTGCCGGCCTCGGCCGCCTTGCGATACCACCGGGCGGCCAAAGCGGCGTCGGCCGAAACGCCGCGCCCGCCCTCGACCATGCACCCCATGAGCCAGGCCGCCGACGGGTTGCCCGAAGACAGCAGCGGTTTGAGTTCCCGCAAGGCCGCCGCGTCATCGCCGCCCTCGTAGGCCTTGAGGGCGGCGTCGAAATCTGCCCGGACAATCCCCGGCCAACAGCCCAGGCCAAGCATCAAGCCCAGCCCGCAGACTGCCTGGACAAACCGGCGCGAAAAACGGCCCGCCCCGGGCATCAGTGCCCTTCCTTCTTGGCCGGCGGGGCGGGTGGTTCCGCTGGCGGCGGCGTTTCCTGGCCCGGCCGGCAGAACCCATAGCGTTGGGATACTTGTGGTTCGCTCCCGGCTCCATGGCGCGAAGAGACCATCAGGTAATTGTCCGAAGCTCCGGAATGAACCGGATACACCGTCACCATCGTCACCCCGCCGTCAGCATAACGGGCCATGACCGACAGGCCGGCCGGCGACACCATGAGGACTCCCGGTGTTTCCAGTTGATCCTCTTCCAATATGGCCCGATTCTTCCCGCGATCCACGATGGCTATCGTCAGGCCGGGGGTATTGGGGTCAAGCGGCGGCTTGAGCTTCACCTGGCCCTGGGGATTGAATGCGGCGTTCATGCCCTGGCTGTAGGCGCAGGCCAGCCGATTGGCGGCATAGAGTGCCTTCCCCGGGTCCTCGGCCTGGGCCGTGCCAACGGTCAGGACCGCCGCCGCAACCATTCCGGCAAAGAGTGGCTTCATGTATCCTCCCCCTCGCAGTGTCCGACATTCCCGACGCCGGAGCGTTATGCCCGCAGATTCGTCCAACCGGCCCTTCGCGGGGGGCTTGCCGACCGGCCGGCCTTCACGTAGTGTTCCTTCCCCTGACGATTTTGGCTCAGGGCGGAAATTCTCGCAGCACCCCCGCCCTCGGGTTGGCATTCTTTCGGAGTTAAATGCAACATGCAAAAGTTTCGTGTGTATTTCGCCACCAAGGTTTTGATTACCACAGGCTGGTTCCGTCGGCAAAAAAGCGTATCGGAAACGGAATACGTGGTTGTACGTGCCCATAACGAGGCCCATGCGGTCAAGGAAGCCAAAGCTCTCATTGATCTCGACGCTCTGGGCGTTCCGTTCCAAGTCACCCGTATCGCTGCAACGACCGAGGACGATCCCGAAGGCTACCACGGCGCCCTGGCCCCCAAGCAGGCCCCTGCACCGGCCCCGATCGAGGCCGACCCGTTGTAATCCAGAGCAGCGCCGCAGCCGTTTTTCGGAGGCTCCCCATGATCACCGCCTTCCCTAAAGGCCTGGCCGCCCATGTCCGGGGGATTCGGTTTGCCCTGGCCAACAAGGGCTACCTCGGTTTGTGCGCCATCCCCTTTGCCCTGGCCCTGCTCCTGTACGGGGTGGGGTTTGCCGTGTTTGCCGCCTCCGGCGACCAGATCCTGGCCGCCATGTGGACCCCGGATGCCGCCGCCGGGGGTATGCTCGGGGCGCTGGCCTGGCTGTACCTGCATATCGTCAAGTACATCCTTTTTGCCCTGGCCTTTATTCTCATGTATTTCCTGTTCATGATTACAGCCAACGTCCTGGCCGCCCCGCTCTATGACCATATTGCCGGCAGGCTCCTGGCCCAGGCCGGCAGCCTCCGGGACGGTCCAGGCCTGTCGGTCTGGCGTCTGGTCGTCGAGGAAGCCAAAAAGGCCGTGTTCGTCATGGCCTTGCCCCTGGTGCTGCTGGTCATTCCCGTGCTGGGCCAAATACTCGCTCCGCTGGCGGCAGCCTTCCTTCTCGCCATGGACTTCATGGACTATCCGTTCAGTCGTGAGGAAGGCCGGTTCGGGGAGCGGCTTAAAGCCCTGGGCCGCCGCCCCCTGCTTCTGCTTGGCTTTGGCCTGCCGCTTCTGATCCCATTTCTCAATATTGTGCTCTTTCCCTTTGCCATCGTGAGCGGCACGCTGCTCTATCTGGACATGACCGGACGTCGTCCGACGCTGCCGGCCAAATGACAATTCTGACACTTTTTGGGGGGTAGCAACCTTGGAAAACTTGTTTTTCCATTTCTGAAACAACAACGACCCAACACTACCCCTTGTCGACGGCAGTGAGCAACGCTATGAGGACATGTTTCCCCGACGTCTTCGTCGCAATGGCTCAAACAGCCGACGACGTTTGTCGCCTTGCCGGCCCCGTGCCCGGCTCGTCACCCATCGTCCTTGCGGAGTAACTATTTCATGACCCATACCGCCGGACCTGCCAAATCCGGATTCGCCCATACCGCCGCCCTGTCCCTGGGCGCTCTTGGCGTTGTTTACGGCGACATCGGCACAAGCCCCCTTTACGCCATCAAAGAATGTTTCCACGGGATGCACGCCATCAGTGTGACCCCGGGCAATGTCCTGGGCGTGCTGTCGCTCATCTTCTGGTCCCTGACCATGGTCATCACGGTCAAATACATCCTGTTTATCACCGCTGCCGACAACCGGGGCGAGGGCGGCATCTTTGCCCTCATCGAACTGTTGCCCAAGGATGCCGGCCACCGCCATGTGCGGGCCACGCTGGCCTTTCTGGGCCTGTGCGGCGCGGCCCTGCTCTACGGCGACGGCATCATCACCCCGGCCATTTCCGTGCTCTCAGCCGTGGAAGGCCTCAATGTGGCCACGGACGCGGCCGCCCCGCTGGTGGTGCCCATCACCTGCCTCATCCTGTTCGGGCTCTTTTCGGTCCAACGCCGGGGCACGGCCGGCATTGGCAAGGTGTTCGGCCCCATCATGCTCATCTGGTTTTCCGTGCTGGCCGGTCTCGGCATCAAAGCGATCCTGGCCGCACCGCATGTGCTGGCCGCAGTCAATCCGGCCTATGCCGTGGCCTTTTTCCTGGAAAATCACATGCACGGGCTGATCGTACTGGGTTCGGTGGTCCTTTGCATCACCGGCGGCGAGGCGCTCTATGCCGATCTCGGGCATTTCGGCCGCCGGCCCATCCAATACTCCTGGCTCCTGATCGTTTTTCCCTGTCTGCTGCTCAACTATTTCGGGCAAGGGGCAGGCCTGCTCCTTGATCCGAGCATCGCGCCCAATCCGTTTTACAGCCTTGTGCCCGAGGCGTTCCTCTATCCCATGGCCGCCTTGTCCACGGCGGCCACGGTCATCGCCTCCCAGGCCCTGATCTCCGGCGTGTTTTCACTGACCCGGCAGGCCATCCAGCTTGGCGTGTGCCCGCGCCTTCGCATTGTGCACACCTCAAGCGCCATGGAAGGACAGATCTACATTCCGGAAGTCAATTTCGCCCTTATGTGGGCCTGCATCGGCCTGACCCTGGCCTTTGGCGAATCGAGCCGGCTGGCGGCGGCCTACGGCATCGCGGTCACGGCCACCATGGGCATCACCTCCATCTTGTATTTTTACGTGGCCCGCTGGACCTGGAAGCAGTCCCTGCCCCGGGCCTTGGCCCCAGTGATCGTCTTCCTGGCCTTTGATCTGGCCTACTTCGGCTCCAACCTTCTCAAGGTGGCCGACGGCGGCTGGTTCACCCTGCTCATTGCCGCCCTGATTGTCCTGGCCATGGCCACCTGGGAAGACGGACGCCAGGCGCTGCGCAAACTGTCCATGGCCTCGGCCGTGCCCCTGCGGGTCTTTTTAGCCGATGTGGCCACCAAACAGCCCATCCGCGTGCCCGGCACGGCCGTCTTCATGTCGCTGTCCCCCCAGGGCACACCGGTCACCCTGCTGCACCACTACAAACACAACAAGATCTTCCACGAACATGTGGTTATCTTAAGCATCACCGCCGCAGACGTCCCCACCGTGGAAGATGACGAGCGCCTGGACATCCAGGACCTGGGGCTGGGGTTTGTCCGTATCGTGGCCCGGTTCGGCTTCATGGAAACACCGGACGTGCCGGCAGTCATGGCCCAGGCCAGAAGCCTGGGCGTCCCCATCGATCCGCCGGCGGACACCACCTTTTTCCTGGGTCGCGAAAGCCTGCTCACCACGGGCAAGGCCAAGATGGCCGGGTACCGCAAGACCCTTTTTGCCCTCATGTCCCGAAACGCCCGTCCAGCCACGGCCTACTTCGGGCTGCCGCCGGGCCGGGTGGTAGAGCTGGGCGTGCAGGTCGAGCTGTAACTGTAGGCCAGACCGGCAATTTGCCCGTTCCCCTTGACCCCAAAGCCTTCCTGCCGTAACCGCGAAGGCGCGGCAACCGAGGCCGCTTATATTTTGTCCGCCGCCGGAAAAGAGGAGCGCATGACCGAGACGCTTGACCATACCGATACCCCGAAGGCCCCCCGCCCTGGCGACGATGCCGCAACCACGCCGGCGACGCCGGGTACGGACAATACGTCCGAGACTTCGCCGGTCGTGCCCACCGCCGAGACCGGATCCGATGCGCCGCCGCCGGCCACAACCGATGGGGCCGGGACGCCGCCGCCCCCGCCGGCCGTGCCCCCGACAGCCGCCGGCAATCCTTCGGACATGAAGGAAGCGCCGCTCCTTGAACATCTGGTCGAACTGCGCACCCGCCTGGTGCGCTGTTTGATTGCCGTGGGCGTCGGCTTCGCGGCCAGCTACTCCTTTGCCGAACGGCTCCTCGACATCCTGCTCAAGCCGCTGACCGACGTCATGCCGGCCGGCAGCAAGCTTATTGCCACCAGCCTGCCGGAAACGTTTTTCACGGTCATGAAGCTGGCCATGGTGGCCGGCGCATTTGTCGCCAGCCCGTACATTTTCTATCAGCTGTGGCAGTTCGTGGCCCCGGGTCTGTACAAGGAAGAACGCAAGATCATCGTCCCCGTGGCCATCGCCTCGGCGATCTGTTTTGTTTCCGGCGCGCTCTTTGGCTACTTCATTGTCTTTCCGTTTGGTTTCAAGTTCTTCGTGGACTACGCCTCGGACTACATCACGGTGATGCCGACCATCAGCGCCTATTTTTCCCTGGCGGTGACGCTGCTTTTCGCCTTTGGACTGATTTTCGAACTGCCGGTCTTCATCTTCTTCCTGACCAGCCTTGGCATGGTCTCCACCAAGGCCCTGCGTAAATTCCGCCGCTGGGCCATTTTGCTCAGCTTCATCGTGGCCGCCGTCCTCACGCCTACGCCGGACGCGATCAACCAGCTGCTCATGGCTGGCCCCATGGTCGTCCTGTACGAGCTTGGCATCTGGGTGTCTTGGTTTGTGGACAAGTCCCGGCTGGAGGAGAAGGCGGCCCGCCAGGCGGCGGAAGAGGCAGCCAAGAATCCGCCCGAGCCGCCCAAATCGCCCGATACCCCGGGGGAACCCGAAGCGCCCGACGCCGAACCGGCGGCCAAGGCAGAGGACAAGACGCCCGGCGAGTCCGACCCCAAGGCCAGTTAAGGTCGGTCAAGAAAAAAATACGTTTCTCCGTCGCCCGCAACACACCGGCATCACGAGGTTTCCTCGCAACGCGCCGGAGCATGCCGTCGGCAACTGCCTTTGCTCACACCACTTTCCGGGGCCGGCCAGACAACCGGCCCCGGCTTGACAGCCTCCCGCCAAATCGCCATAGGTAGGCTACAGGTCGCAGTCGCCGCTTTGCAGCGCTGCTTTGCCAGCCCTGTACCGACGCCACCGATGCGTCGCCCCGCAGCCGGATGTCGGCGACCGGGGCAGCAGCTCTCGTCTCTACGCGAGCCACTCCACAACGCGGACGACCCAACACGGCCGGAGCTTTACCCGGCCGCCATGCCCCGCCGCCTCCCCCGCATCCATGCCAGATGCCGGTGTTTTGGGGCGGTCGTCCCGAAGCCATGGAGCGACGATGCGACATGTCCATATTCTGCTCACGGCGTTGACCCTGCTGGTCACGACAATGACCCTGCCCGGTTGCGCCGGGACCAAGAGCCCGAATCCGTTGGCCGACGCCTCGGCCACAACCCCCTCGGCGAAGAAAAAACCCGAAGACGCCGTCATCGGTCGTCTCGACGATCCCTCCTACCTGTTCGGCAGCCGTCCCCTTGCTCCCAAAAAATCCGTTCGCGTCAAAGCGCTGGCCTATACCGGCTGTTCGGTCAAATCCAAGCGCAACACGCGCGGGGCCTGGGGCGACGCCCTGACTGGAAACGTCAAAGCCGTGGCCGTCTCACCCGATCTGCTGGAAATGGGGCTGGACCGGGGCGACGCCATCAGCATCGAAGGACTGCCCGGCCAGTACAAGGTGCTCGACGTCATGCACGGCCGCCACGACAAGACCATCGACATCTTTTATGGCGACGACCAATGCGGGGCCAGACAGTGGGGAAAACGGACGCTGAACATCACCTGGCAGTGACCCGGCGCAGCCCTAGGGCAAAAGCTCAATCAGGGTAAAGCGGGCCGCAAAGCCCAGGGCGTAGACACAAAGCACCAGCAGAAACGCGGCCCGGAAAAGTCCCTTGCCGCCGCGGGTTTCGGCCATCCGGGCCAGCACGAAGCCAAGCACGCCAGCCAGCACGATGCCCAGGCCCAGGGCCACCGCCACCTTTAGAAGCGACACGTCAGCCATCGTCCGTCCTCCTTTCTTGCGCCAAGGACTTTCCAGTCCTTGTAGCCCATTGGCCTCGTTTGTCTATCTCCAGGATCGACGCCACGATGCGCGTTTAGTCAGGCAGGCTTCCTCTGACAATCTCCCGCCAACGCTTTCGCCTACGAAACCATGCCAAGACTCTGCCTGACGGCCGAATGCACTCTGCCGTGCGCTGCTTTTCCAGAACAAAAATCGCCGGGATACCGCGCCCCTTGGCTGTGCCGCGCGAAGGCCAAAACGAATACTGCAATGTCGGAATGGGAATCCACTTTGAACGGAAGGCTACGGCTTTGGAAGTCGTCGTCGTGCAAGGCTGTTTCGTCGAGTTCCTGACGGGAACGGTCAGGGACCAAAATTGGGCAGAACAGAAGTTCGCAGGAATGAACAAGCGCTCGGCAAACGGCCTGTTACGGACCGAAGCCATTGATTGTCCAGGAGATAAATGTGACAGCCCCAGGGTTCAGCAACAACAGGACAAAAAAGAACGAGGTCAACCCCCATAAACCAGCCCATTTCTGCTGCGGAGCTGTACGAAACAAGCACAATACAAGCAACAACCACAACAAGATTGACCACAAATAAGCAATCCCGTCATCCAAGACAGAATACATGGGAAGACAATAAAAAAGCGCAGGGGGAAGATGGACGGCAACGGCATTTAAGACAAAGACTGTTTTTCTGGAAAACATCGCTTACCCAGCGCATACGCGAGTTAGATATAAACTCCAGAAAGCAAAGCCCCTTACACTCCCCGCCTCCAGGGAGTGTAAGCGCATGGACCTTGCAACGCTTCACCCCGCTCCGCAGCCGACCGGGCTACCAGCCAGCGGCTATAACCCATTCAAAATATTTCTTATCAAGAGGGGCCGGGGGGGATTCCCCCCCCGGCCGCCGGAGCCATCTTCCTCTTCCTTCCCCTACCGCTGGTCCAGCGGCACATACGGCCGGCGGGTCGGGCCGGTGTAGATCTGGCGCGGGCGGTGGATGCGGGTGGTGACGTCCCGGTTTTCCTCGTGCCAGTGAGCGATCCAGCCGGGCATCCGGCCGATGGCGAACATGACCGGGAACATGTTGACCGGAATGCCCAAGGCCCGCAGGATGATGCCCGAGTAGAAATCCACGTTGGGGTAGAGCTGGCGGCTCTGGAAGTAGTCGTCGTGCAGGGCCGCGTCTTCCAGTTCCTGGGCGATTTCCATGAGCGGATCGGGCCGCCCCGACTGCAGGAGCAGGTTGTCGGCGGCTTTTTTGAGCACCCGCGCCCGGGGATCGAAGTTTTTATACACCCGGTGGCCAAAGCCCATGAGCCGTTGCTCCTTGCGCTTGACCAGCTCCAGGAAGGTTTTGACCTTGTAGCGCCCTTCCAGCATCTGGGTGAGCATCTGGATGACGGCGGCGTTGGCACCGCCGTGCAGCCGGCCCCACAGGGCGCAGATGCCCGATGACACGCTGGCAAAGAGGTTGGCCTTGGTGGACCCGACCATGCGCACGGTGGAACAGGAGCAGTTCTGCTCGTGGTCGGCGTGGACCACCAGAAAAAGCGACAGGGCGGCGGCGGCCTGCGGGGTGGCCTCAAACTCGCGGTTGGGCACGGAAAACATCATGTGCAGGAAATTGCGACAATAGCTCAGGTTCGGGTCGGGGTACATAAATGGCAGCCCGAGCGATTTGCGGTAACTGAAGGCCGCAATCGTGCGCACCTTGCTGATGATTTTGGCCACGGCCAGCCGGAATTCCGCCGCGCTCTGGATCTCCAGCAGTTCGGGATGGTAGTTGCCCAGGGAATTGATGACGGCCGACAAAATGGCCATCGGCTGTCCGCCCGGCGGGAACCCGTCGAAATGGTGGAGCAATCCTTCGTGGAGCAGCTCATGCTCGGATAAAAGGTGGCGAAAGGCCGTACGATCTTCGGCTGTCGGCAGTTTGCCGAAAATAAGCAGCATGGCCGTCTCGATAAACGAGCTTTTTTCGGCCAGTTGTTCGATGGGAATGCCGCGATGGCGCAGGATGCCCTTTTCACCGTCGACGAAGGTGATGGCCGACTGGCAGGAGCCGGTATTGCCGTAGCCCGGGTCAAACGACAGCAGGCCGGTGTCTTTTTCCAGTGAGGTGATGTCGATGCCCACCTCGCCTTCGGTCCCGACCAGGACGGGCAATTCAACGGATTTGTCACCGTAGGTCAGTGTGGCGGTCTTGCGTTCGCGCATGAGGCTCCTCGTGAGGCAGAGGGTGCGGGAGAACGGCCGGAAACGGCGCGGGGCCTTCGGCGGCGGTCCGGGAAGCGGGCACTGTAGAAAAAAAATTCGGTCTTGTCTTCCCCTGTACTGTCCGTTCCCCTGGCAAGGCGCCGACAGGGCAGCTCCAGGCCGCAGTCAGGCCCAGACCATCTGCCGCCAGTCCATGGTGGCCGGCACATGGCCGTGCTGCCGGGCCAGCAGTTCTATGGGAGCCAGGACCAGGGCGGCAATCTCTGGAGAAAGGCCAGGCAGGGCGGCGTCGGTCAACTCGCCCAGAAAATGATTGCAGCGCCGGCACACCGTCACCCGCTCGGCGTCATGGCCCGGCACGACGTAGACCTGTCCCGAAGGACCGGGCGCTTCGCAGTAGGGGCACTCCCGGCGGGTAAAGCGCCACGCGGCGGCGCAAAAGGAACAGTGCATGATCAGACCCGTGCCGCCACGCACGGCAAATCCCGGCCAGGAGCCGCAGACCGGGCAATAGCCGCGATTCCAGGCGGCTTGCGCCAAAAGCGGCCCAAGCAGCCGCCCCCGGGCCATGGCTAGCGGCGTTACCAGTTGCACGCACCAAAACCCGAGCACGCGCGGGTCGACGCCGCAGGAGTGCCCGAGCCCGACCAGGGCGGCCCGCCGGTCGGCCAGCATGTGGGAGACGGCCTCGTAGAGCAGTTCCGGCTCCTGGCAGGCGGCCTGGCCCAGATTGAGCAGGTCTGAACGGGCATCGCGGAAGGAGGCGGCCAGGACCGTGTGCAGGGTTTCAAACGAACGCTGCAAGGCCAGACGATCCAAGGGGAATTCGTCCCGAGGCTCCAGACAGGCCCCTTGTCCGAGACGGATGGGATCAGGGCGCGGCGCCGGCCCGGCAGCCGCCGCCAGGGCCAGAGCCGAGACCAATGGCCCGCGCGCCAGCAGCACCCCGAGAAAAGGGTCGAGAAACGCCCGGGCATGGGGCCGCTCCCGCCGCAGCCGTTCCATCTCGTCCACCACGGTCAGATCCGTTTGCGCCGGCCCGGTCATCAAGCACCTCCCAATCCGTGCGGCACCGCCGTGCCGTGTCGCGTTCACGCCAAGCATAAAGCCGTGTGCGTCTGAAGACAAACCCTGTTTCCGGACGGCCGGACCTCTCACTGAAGAACTTTTTTCGATGTATTTAAAATAGCTTAGCTCAATTCAACGGCCTGTTTACGCTCTACTGCATCAGCTTTCCTGATAAAATCGTGATCGTTTGTGCCAAATCTTACGCAATTGGGATTGGTTTGACCGGTCGGCGTCCGCTTTTTTATCACAATCGTGTGCCTGTTTTGACATAAATCGTGGGACACTAGGCGGATTACCGCCATTGCCGGGGAACATTCCAAGGAGGCCGTATGGGCATATCGCGACGCGGATTTATGAAACTGACGGGGGCCGGAGTGGCCTGCCTGGGGCTCAAAGACCTGGGCCTCGATCCCCGTCCGGCAGCGGCGTATGCGACGACGCTGCGGATTGAAGGGGCCAAAGAATTCCAATCAACCTGCCCGTTTTGTTCGTGCGGGTGCAGCATCCTCATGTTCGTCAAGGATGGAAAATTTATCAGTTCGGAAGGCGATCCGGACTATCCGGTCAGCGAAGGGGCGCTTTGCCCCAAGGGTGCGGCCTTCCACTCCATGCATGTGAGCCACCACCGGATCTTGAAGCCCAAGTACCGGGCTCCGGGCAGCGACAAGTGGGAAGAAAAAGACTGGGACTTCGTCCTGGACCGCATCGCCCACCGCGTCAAGGAAACCCGGGACCGCGACTTCATTGAGAAAAACGACAAGGGCCAGACGGTTAACCGGGTGGAATCGATCTTCCACCTCGGCACGTCCCAGATGGACAACGAAGAGTGCGCCGTCACGCACCAAATGCTGAGAAGCCTGGGTGTCGTCCACATGGACCACCAGGCCCGGATCTGACACTCGCCCACTGTACCGGCTCTGGCAGAGTCGTTCGGACGCGGCGCGATGACCCAGCATTGGATTGATATCAAGAACGCCGACGTGGTGCTCATCATGGGCAGTAACGCGGCAGAACATCACCCTATCTCGTTTAAATGGGTGCTTGCGGCCAAAGACGCCGGAGCCACGGTCATTCACGTGGACCCGAAGTTCTCGCGCACCTCGGCCCGCAGCGATTTCCACGTGCCCCTTCGTTCCGGCACGGACATCGCCTTTCTCGGCGGCCTGCTCAAGTACATTCTGGAAAAGGAACTGTACTTCAAGGAATACGTCACCGAGTACACCAACGCCTCGTTTATCGTCTCCGAAGGATTTACCTTCAAAGACGGCCTGTTCTCGGGTTTTGACGCGGGCACCAAGACCTATGACCGCAAGTCCTGGACCTTTGACAAGGACGAAAACGGCCTGGTCGTGCGCGACAAGACCTTGCAGCACCCGCGCTGCGTCTACCAGCAGCTCAAAAAGCACTATTCGCGTTACGACATCGACACGGTGTCTTCCATCACCGGCGTGTCCAAGGAAAACCTGCTCAAGGTGTGGGACGCCGTCGGCGCCACGGGCAAGCCGACCAAAGTCGCCACCATGATGTACGCCCTGGGTTGGACCCAGCACACGGTTGGCGTGCAGAACATTCGCCTCGCCGCCATGATCCAGCTCTTACTCGGCAACGTCGGCGTGGCTGGCGGCGGCATCAACGCCATGCGCGGCGAACCCAACGTCCAGGGCTCCACCGACCACGCCCTGCTCTATGATTCGCTGCCCGGCTACCATCCGGCCCCGATCCCGGCCTGGCCGACCCTGGCCGAGTACTTGAAGGCCAATACGCCGGTGACCAAGGACCCCAAAAGCGTCAACTGGTGGCAAAACCGGCCCAAGTACGTGGTCAGCCTGCTCAAGGGCTGGTTTGGCGACGCAGCCACGGCGGAAAACGAGTACGGCTACGGCTGGCTGCCGAAAATCGAGCCGAATGTCGAGTACGCCAGCCTGTTCATGTTCGACAAGATGTACAAGGGCAAGATCAAGGGCGGGTTCATCTACGGCCACAACCCGGCCATGTCCATGCCCAACACCCACAAAATCAGAAAAGCCCTGACCAACCTCGACTGGCTGGTCGTCGGCGAGGCCCACGAAACGGAAACGGCCGCCTTCTGGCGGCAGCCAGGTTTTGACACCAAAAACGTCAAGACCGAGGTGTTCCTGCTGCCGTCGTGCCAGCGCGGCGAAAAGGACGGCACCACCTCCAACTCCGGCCGTTGGCACATGTGGCACTACAAAGGCTACGAGCCGATGGGCGTGTCCAAGCCCATGGGCTGGATGGTCGTCGAGATCATGAAGCGCGTACGCGCGCTGTATGCCAAGGACGGCGGCGCCTTCCCGGCCCCCATCGCCAACATTGAGTGGTACGACCAATACGATGCGGACCTCATGGCCAAGAAGATCAACGGCCAGTTCACCCGCGACGTCACCGTGGGCGACAAGCAATACAAAAAGGGCGATCAGGTTCCGGCCTTCCCCATGCTGACGGCTGACGGCGCAACCTCCAGCCTGTGCTGGGTCTACGCCGGCAGCTACGGCGCGGCCGGCAACCTGACCAAGCGCCGCGACCACAACCAGACGCCGATGCAGGCCAAAATCGGCCTGTTCCCGAACTACTCCTGGGCCTGGCCGGTCAACCGGCGCATCATCTACAACCGGGCCTCGGTAGACGTGAACGGCAAGCCTTACAACCCGGCCAAGACCGTCATTGCCTGGGAAGAAGGCAAATGGGTCGGCGACGTGCCGGACGGACCGGCGCCCCCGATGGCCGATCCCAAGGGCGTGTATCCGTTTATCATGCACACCGAGGGCCATGGCCAGCTCTTTGGCCCCGGCCGCGTGGACGGACCCTTCCCGGAACACTACGAACCGGCGGAAACGCCCATTACCGTCAACCCCTTCTCCAAGCAGATGAGCAATCCCTGCATGAAGGTGGCGGAAAGCGACATCGACGCCCTGGCGAAAAACGGCGATCCGCGCTTCCCCATCGTGCTCACCACCTACAGCCTCACCGAGCATTGGTGCGGCGGCGGCGACACGCGCAACACCCCGGCCCTGCTCGAAGCCGAACCCCAGCTCTATGTGGAGATCAGCCAGGAGCTGGCCAAGGACAAAGGCGTCAAGAATGGTGACGTGGTCATCATCGAGACCCTGCGGGGCAAGGTCGAGGCCGTGGCCATGGTCACGGTGCGCATGACGCCGCTTCTGGTGCAGGGAAAGACCCTTCATCTTATCGGGATGCCGTTTTGCTTCGGCTGGACCACGCCGGGCTGTGGCGACGCCACCAACCGCCTGACGGTTTCGGTGGCCGACCCCAACACGCGTATTCCCGAGTACAAGGCCTGCCTGTGCAATCTGCGCAAGGCCGACAAGGTGACGGAGCTGCAACGCTAACGACCATTGCGGCCGGGACCGTCCAGGTCCCGGCCGCACTATAAGAAGGGGAATCCGCCATGCCCAAGGCGTTTTTCATTGATACATCACGTTGCACGGCCTGCCGCGGCTGCCAGGTGGCCTGCAAGGAATGGCACGAGCATCAAGCCGTGCCCACGCTGCAACGCGGAACACACCAGAATCCGCCGGATTTCACGCCGTATAACTACAAGATCGTGCGTTTTAACGAGCACAAGATCGACGGCAAGATCAAATGGCTTTTTTTCCCGGACCAGTGCCGGCATTGCATCGTCCCGCCCTGCAAGGACGCGGCCGATGCCTACGTCCCCGGGGCCATCATCCAGGATGAGGCCACCGGAGCCGTGCTCTATACCGACAAGACCAAACAGCTGACCATCGACCAGGCCCGGGAAGTGCGCGATGTGTGCCCCTACGCCATCCCGGTGCGCAGCGAAGCCACGGGAATGCTCAGCAAATGCGACTGGTGCATCGACCGCCAGCGCGCCGGCATGAAGCCGGCCTGCGTCAAAACCTGCTGCACCGGCTCCATGAACATCGGCGAGCGGGCCGACATGTTGGCCCTGGCCCACCGGAGCCTGGAAAAAGTCAAGAAGACGCATCCCGAGGCCCAACTCCTCGACGAGGAGTACTTAAGCGTCATCTATCTCATCACCGAACCGCGCAACCTCTACTATGAGTATGCCGAACGCAAAGAGCGCCAGGTCCCCGGTCCCATGTCGCGCCAGGCCTTCCTGGCCATGCTGACCCGGCCGGTCACAAGGCTTCGCGGCTAGGCCGACGATTCGCGTTCCCAAGGACCAACCCGTGCGCCATCTGCCAGTGGCGCCCGGGTCGGTCCTCCTTTTCTGTTTGGCCTTGTTTTCCCTTTTCCAAGGACACCCCCATGCGCATGCGTTTCCCGACCACCCCCCAGCCGGATCTCCCGGAAGTGCCGCCGCCGGCCGAGGCCGCGGCCATTGCCGCGCCCTTTGCCGCCCTGGCCCAATTGCGGCGGCAGGTAGCCGCCGACCTGCCCCAGGGACTTTTCGACGTGGCCTATGATCCCGACCGATTCGCCGCCGGGGAGACGCTTTTGGGCACGACCGAGCCAGCGGCCCTGACGCCCGGTTTCCTGGCCGCCGCCCAGACCCTGCTGCCGGGCATCGGCGGCATCTTCCCGGCCCTGGCCCGGGAGTCAGCCCTCCTGGCCCAGGGGCTGGCCCAGAGCCCGCGTCTGGCCGGGCCACTGGTTACAGGATTTTTCAACGACCAGCCGGCTGATTTCGAGGGGTTGGCCGAAGAACTCGGCCTCAGCGCCCAAACACTCTTCTTTCTGACCCAGGAGACGCTGGCGACCGTGCTGCACAGTGAAGCGCCCCGGCTGGCCGCCCTGGCCGACGACGCCTTGTGGCGCAAGAACCACTGCCCGGTGTGCGGCTCGTCCCCGGACCTGGGGCTTTTGAAGGAACAGACCGAGCCGTCGGAGTTTCTCATCGCCAAGGCCGGCCGGCTCATGCTCCACTGTTCGCTGTGCGGCCACCTGTGGCGTTTTCCCAGGCTGGTGTGCCCGGCGTGCGGCGAAGGCGAACACGACAAACTTGACCTGTTCGTGCCGGAAGGGCGCGAGCGCGAACGCATCCATGCCTGTTCCACCTGCCGGCGCTATCTGGTGGTGACCAACCGGGTGGACGTCGACGCGGCCTTTGACGTCGACGCGGCCCCGGCCTCCCTGGCCCACCTCGACGCCGCCGCCCGGGAACGCGGCTACGAGCCGATCTGTCCCAGGCCCTGGAACCAGCTCGGCGACGAATAGCCCCTGTCTGCAGCCAAACGCGAACGCGCCCCGATGCCTTGGCGGCATCGGGGCGCGTTTGCGTCTGCATGGGCGGTCGCGGGCGGAGACGTCCGGCCTGACCGGACGCCGCGAGGGCGTTGGGCTTTCGGCGAGCTCGGGTGTCAGCCGGCCGCCGCCGCCAGCGCTTCGCCCAGAATGGCCACACACTGGTCGATCTCCGTCTGGCTGACGGTCAGCGCCGGGGTCAGCCGGATGGCGTCGGGCCGGGTGTTGTTGACCAGAAGTCCCCGCTCCCGGCACCCTTCCACCACGGCCGCCGCCCGGTCGCAGCCCAGAGCCAGGGCCAGCAGCAGACCACGCCCGCGCACCCGGCCGTAGCCCAGGCCCTGGGCCACCGGGTCAAGACGCTCGCGCAGATACGTCCCGGCCGCTTCCACGGCGTCCAGAAAACCCGGTGCAAGCAACGTCTCCAAAACGGCCAGCCCGGCGGCGCAGGCCAGGGCATTGCCGTTGTAGGTACCGCCCTGCTCCCCGGGCGCAAAACAGGACACCTCGGCCCGGCAGCCCATGGCCGCCAGGGGGAAGCCGCCGCCGATGCCCTTGCCCATGGTCAGGATGTCGGGAACGATGCCGGCGTGTTGGTGGCCAAACAGTTTCCCCGTGCGTCCCATGCCGGATTGGACCTCGTCTAAGATCAGCAGCAGGCCGCGCTCCTGGGTGAACCGGCGAAGCTCCCGCAAAAAATCGTCGTCCGCCGGAATAACGCCGCCTTCGCCCTGGACCGGTTCCAGCATGACGGCCACTGTCCGGTCGGTGACCAGACGGGCGACGGATTCCAGATCGTTATAGACCGCCTTGGGGAACCCCGGTGTCTTCGGTTCAAAAAGCGCGTCCCAGCCGGCCTTGCCCGAAGCGGCCATGCAGGTCAGCGTCCGACCGTGAAAGGCATTGCGGAAGGTGATGATCTCGTAAGCGCCGTTTTTGTGGACCTGCCCCCATTTCCGGGCCAGCTTGACGGCCCCCTCAACGGCCTCGGCCCCGCTGTTGGTGAAAAAGACCTTGTCAACAGGTGTTGCGGCGACGAGACGTCCGGCAAATTCCAGCAGCTTGTCGGAGTAGTAGGCGGGGCTGGGGGTGATCAGGCGCTGGGCCTGTTCGGCGATGGCCCGGGCCAGGACGGCCGGGGCATGGCCCAGGCTGTTGACGGCCCAACCCTGGATGAAGTCCAGATAGACCTTGCCCTGGCTGTCGGTGAGCCAGGAACCCTGGCCGGAGACGAAAACGACGTCCGGCCGAACGGTAATTTCCAGCAGCGCGCTGCTGTCGACAGGGGATTGGTGCATCCGTGACGCCTCCTTGGCTCCGGCCGCCAGTTGGACGACTGCGGAGCAAAGGGCGGGCATAGGCCTGTTCCCGCTTGAGCGCAAGACGTCGGATTGGTGCAATCGCCAACCGGCCCCCGGACAAAGACCGCAACGCATCCGTCGCCTGACTGCTGTGACCCGACGGGATGGTTGACGCGCCTGCACCGTGCCTGAAAAAAGCCGCCTAGGCCGTCGCCCCCTTTCGGGTCAGCATGAACATGCCGTAGGAAGCGAGGAGATTGGGCAGAAAAGTCACCACCATGCCCTGCTCGTGATGATGCGGCGTGCTGACCGCCGTCTCCCTGGCGATGGCAAACCCTTCCTTGCGGCAAAAACGCCGGAAATCCCGAATGGTGATCACCCGGATGTTGGGCGTGTCGTACCACTCGTAGGGAAGCTCCCGCGACACTGGAGCGCGGCCCCGAAAAAGCAGCTGCCCC
Organism: Desulfovibrio sp. TomC; assembly: GCF_000801335.2. Taxonomy (NCBI): domain Bacteria; kingdom Pseudomonadati; phylum Thermodesulfobacteriota; class Desulfovibrionia; order Desulfovibrionales; family Desulfovibrionaceae; genus Desulfovibrio; species Desulfovibrio sp. TomC. The sequence continues at coordinate 118,045 of NZ_JSEH01000004.1, read as the reverse complement.
CGAATGCGGTAGTAGGCGAAATTGGGAAAGCTCACGATGCCGCACTGGCCGACCCGAAGCATCTCGCGGATGAGCACGGCCGGCTCAAACACCTGTTGCAGCGTCTGGGACAGGATGACGTAGTCGAAATGCCCGTCCGGGTAGTCGGCCACTTCCTCGATGATGTCCCCGTGGAGAATTGACAGCCCCTTTTCAATGCCCCGGGTGACTTTCTCTTCTTCGCGTTCGATGCCGGTGCCGCGCACGTTTTTATCCACCGAAAGGATGTGGAGCAGATCCCCGGCCCCGCAGCCGAGATCCAGGACCCGGGTTCCGGGTTCGATCCACGAGGCGATCATGGACAGATCATAGCGCACGGGCGTCCTCCTTGCGGGCGTCCCCGGCCGCCCGGTCGAGAAACCGGGCAATCATGCCGGAAAGCCGGGTGTTTGGCAGCAGGAAGGCGTCGTGCCCCCATTTGGCCTCAAGCTCCACAAAGCTCACGTCCAGGCCGTTTTTTTTCATGGCCTGGACCATGGCCCGGGACTGGTAGGTGGGATAGAGCCAGTCCGAGGAAAACGACGCCACCAGAAAGCGGCACTTGGCCTTGGCAAAGGCCGCCACGGCCGAGCCGCAGCCGTGGCTGGACTCCAGATGAAAATAGTCCGCCGCCTTGGTCACATAGAGAAAGGAATTGGCGTCGAACCGGTCCACGAACTTCTGGCCCTGGTAGCGCAGGTACGACTCCACCTGGAAATCGGCCTCATCAAAGGCAAAGGAAATTTCACAACGGTCCTGGAGGCGGCGGTCGAACTTCTGGCGCATGGCCTCGTCGGACAGATAGGTGATGTGCCCGATCATGCGGGCCACGGCCAGACCGTGGACCGGCTGGGCCGCCCCGTCGTAGTAGTGGCCGCCGTTCCAGGCCGGATCGGCCATGATGGCCTGCCGGGCCACCTCGTTAAAGGCGATGGCCAGGGCCGAATGCTTGGTGGTGGTGGCCAGCGGCACGGCCGAGCGCACCATGTCCGGATAGCGCACCGCCCATTCGAGCACCTGCATCCCGCCCATGGAACCGCCGATGGCGCACAAGAGCTGCGAAATGCCCAAGAACCGGACCAAGCGCTTCTGGGCGCGCACCATGTCGCCGATGGTGATGACCGGAAAGGTCGGGCCATAGGGTTTGCCGGTGGCCGGGTCGGTGCTGGCCGGGCCGGTGGACCCCATGCAGCCGCCGATGACGTTGGAGCTGATGACAAAATAGCGGTCGGTGTCGATGGGCTTGCCCGGACCGATCATGAGGTCCCACCAGCCGGGCTTGGCGTCAGCCTTGTCGTAATAGCCGGCGGCGTGGGAGTCGCCGGTCAGGGCGTGGAGCACCAGCACGGCGTTGGTGGCCTGCTCGTTCAAGGTCCCATAGGTCTCATAGGCCAGGGTCACGGGACCAAGGCTGCGCCCGGACTCCACCGCCAGCGGATTGTCGGCCTCGGCCACGGTGAAAAACTGCTTGGTCACCTGCCCAACACTGGTTCCAGAGGGAGACTGTTCGACGTATTCGCTCATGGCATCCTCTTGGTCGTTTCCTACCAGCCCGGACGGGAAAGTCAAAGGGAGACCACTTTGACTTTCCCGGACCTGCGCGGCACAAGGACGTTGTCAGGGAGGGGCCATGGACGCAGTAGAACGCCGAGCCGAAAAACGGGTGCATCCGCCTGGGGACGCGGTCTTGGAATTCGCGCTGTGGCCGGCTCCTGCGGCAGCCCCGGCCCGCCTGCCCATTGCCGAGCTTGGCCGTCCCGCCGCGTCGCGGCGCAGCGGCTGCCGGCTGACGGTCGCCGACATCTCTGTCCTGGGCATCGGCCTGACCCTCGACGCCCCGACTGCCGCCCTCGAAGCCCTGGCCTCTGCCCCGGCCTTTTTCCTCTACCTGCGCCTGCGCGAATACCGCCCCCAGACCGAGGGCGAATTGCTGTCGCTTTTTTTCCACGCGGCCACGGCCCGTCTCACCCGAAGCGACGGCCGTCTGCAAGCCGGCCTGCGTTTCCTGCGCCTGGGGCGCGGCTCGCCCTTTGACAAAGCCCTGGAATTTGTCGACGTCAGCCGCTTCGGCGCTCCGGGGCTGGCCAGCTGGATTGATGCCGTGGTGCGGGGCGAACTTCGCCCCGACCATGACCCGGCCCCGGGACTCAACCTCGACCGGCTCCTCGACGAGCCTTGCGTGTCCGGGCCACTCCCGGCACAGGGACAGGACAGCCCCCCATGATTGTCATTGTCGGCTTCATTGTCGTCATCGCTTCAGTATGCCTGGGCTATCTGATGGAAGGCGGCATCTTTGCCGTGCTGTTGCAGCCGGCTGAACTGATCATCATTTTCGGCGCAGCCATCGGAGCCATGCTCATAAGCTCCACCCGCAATTCCCTGTCGCTCATCGTGCTGGGTTTGCCCCGGGCCATTGTCCCGGCCCACATCGGCCGGGAGGACTATCTGGAAGCGCTGACCTGCCTGTCGCGGCTTTTGGGCAAATCCCGACGCGAGGGGCTGATGAGCATCGAGAGCGACATCGAGCACCCCGAGTCCAGTTCGGTCTTTTCCCAGGCCAAGCGTCTGTCGCGCGACAAGGCGGCCCTGGCCTTTATCTGCGATACCATGCGCGTGTTCCTGGTCACCGGCGACGCCCAGGAACTTGAGCAGCTTATGGACCTCGACATGGCGGCCATCCACCAGCAGGCCGCCAGTCCCGGCCACAATCTCGGCAAGGTGGCCGAATCCCTGCCCGGCCTTGGCATCGTGGCCGCCGTCCTTGGCGTGGTGTTGACCATGGGCAAGATCAGCCAGCCGCCGGAAGTCCTTGGCCACAGCATTGGTGCGGCCCTGGTCGGCACCTTTCTCGGCGTGCTCCTGTGCTATGGCTTTGTCGGGCCGCTGGCCACGAACCTGGAAAACCAGGCCATGGAGCGCCAGACCTATTTCTCGGTCATCCGGGCGGTGATTGCCGGGGCGGCCCGGGGGGCCACGCCGCTCATTGCCGTTGAATACGGCCGCCGGGCCGTGCCCGAGGCCTTGCGGCCGGATTTTACCGAACTCGAATCCCAGTTGCGGGGCTAGGCCGCCATGTCCGGCCACAAACCCGCCCCGCGAAAGCCGCCCAAGCTCCCCGGCTTCCCCCAGGCCCATGGATCGAGCTGGAAGGTGGCCTACGCCGATTTCGTCACGGCCATGATGGCCTTTTTCCTGCTCATGTGGATCATCAATATGACCCCGCCGGCCACCCTCAAGCAGCTGGAGCAGTACTTTCAGGGCGAACCGAAACCGGCCCAGGGGGCGCTTTTTTCTCCCGACGCCAATGAACGCCAGCACACGGCGGCGCTGAATCGCGACGATGCCATGCGCTACGCCATTGCCGTGCGGTTTAAAAAAATCATTACCGAGGACCCGTACCTGAAAAGCAGCAGCGGGGTCAGTTCCGACGACGTCGGGGTACTTCTTCGCCTGCAAAACGGCATGCTCTTTACCCCGGGGTCGGCCGAACTGACCGAAGGGGCCAAACGCCTGCTGGCCGACGTGGTGGACGTGCTCAAAACCTACAATGTTGCCCTGGTCATCCGGGGCCACGCCGATGCAGCCGAGGCGGTCAAGGGCCTGTATCCCTCCAACTGGGAGCTGTCCGGAGCCCGGGCCGCTGCGGCGGCCCGGGCCATCATCGCCATGGGCGGCATCCAGTCGAACCGCATCCGGGCCGTGGCCTACGGCGATTCGCGCCCACTCGTGCCGGAATTTTCCCCGGAAGCGGTCTCGGCCAACCGCCGGGTGGAATTCTACTTCCACCGTCCCGATGTGACCAACGCACAAGTGCTGTACTGACCCCGGGCTCTGGCGTAGATTGCCCGCCACTTCACACGGAGGACCGATTGTCTATGCGTATGCGACTTCTTTCCGCCCTCCTGGCCCCCCTGGCCCTGGCCCTGGCCTTGTCCCCGGCCCGGGCCGCCGATCCTCAAAAGCAGCCCGCCGATTTCCGGGGCGTCCCCTGGGGTGCGCCCAAAGCCTCCCTGCCGGACCTGGCCGGCATCGACCGCGACGGGGACATCATTCATTATGAACGGACCGGCGAGAAAAAAGAACTGGGCGGCATTTCCCTGAAAAACGTCACCTACTCCTTTTTCAAGGACAAATTCTACCACGCCGAGATAGGCTACCAGGGCCAGGGGGCGGCCGAGGCCCTGCAGCAAAGCCTGGAAGCCAAATACGGCCCCCCGGACGCCGTGCGCCAGAAGACCGATGCCGCCGGGCACGCCTACTCCGTCGCCACCTGGAACTGGCCGGGCGCGCTTTTCATCGGCCATCGCCAGGACAAGGACACCCCCACCGGCCGGATCTTCTACTTCTACGCCCCCATCACCGAGGCCTCGGCCAAGGCCCAGGGCATCGCCGCCGCCCCGGCCACCGGGAAGCCGGCCACTTATCCGGTCAAAAAAGGGGACAGCATTGAGCGCATCGCCAAAACGCACGGCGTCTCCGAAGCCGATCTGCTGGCGGCCAACCCGGGCCTGACCGACAAGAACCTCAAGGCCGGGGCCAGCATCAACCTGCCCGGCCAGACCGCCAAACCGGCCCGCAAACCCGCCCCGCCGCTGCAGCCCGGCGAGTATATCGAATACACCGTCAAAGAGGGCGAGGTGCTGTCCAAGGTGGCCAATGCCAATGGCGCGCGCACCCGCGACGTCATTGCCGCCAATCCCGACATTGACCCGGACAATGTGCGTCCGGGCACGGTGTTGCGGATCCCGATCAAAAAGGACGCCGCCCCTCCGGCTCCGGCCGATCCCGAAGCGGCGGGCAAGCCTCAGACTGCGCCCGGGCCGGCAGCCCCGACGCCAGCCGCCCCCTGAATCGGTTTTGTCAATAGCTCTCCGGTAAAACGATTTAACTTCCTGATTTGTCAGATTATTTGAGCCATGCTAGGGTTGTAGGGTCGCTTCCTCTACGAAGCGGCCCACAACCAGCATGCAATACCTCGCCACCTTCCTTGCCTCGGTCTGGCTTTCCCGGGCCGTCCGCGCCGCCCTGGCCGTCGCGTTCATCGCGGCCGGCCTCCTCAAACTCGCTGATGTCCACGCCTTTGTCCTGACCATCAAGGCCTTTGGCGTCTTGCCGACCGACAGCGTCAAACCCGTTGCCGCCCTCTTGCCTGTCCTGGAAATCATCGGCGGCGGGCTGCTCCTGTGCGACGCCCCGGGCGGACTGGCCATCGTCGGCAGCCTGCTGTTCCTTTTTATCGGCGTCGTTGCAAACGCCATCCGCCAGGGCCTGGACATCGACTGCGGCTGCTACGGCCCGGGCGATGTCGAAGGCCAAGTGTACCACGGTCTGTGGCCGACGCTGTGGCGCGACGCGGCAATGCTTGCCGGCGTGGCCTATCTTTTCATCCGGCGACGGCAGCGCTCCCGCCTCGCCTCCCCGAAACCCCCAACGTCCAAGGAGTGTCCATGCGCACCGTCAAACTGATCCTGGCCCTTTTGACCGTCATTGCCCTGGCCGCCCCGGCCCTGGCCGACAAATTCGAGGACGAGACCGCCAAAGAGAAAGAAGCCGTCAAGCTCGTGCGCGACACCCAAAAGGCCGGCTACGCCCTGGTGACCACCGAGGAACTCAAGCAATGGATGGACGAGAAAAAGCCCATGGTCATCGTCGACACCATGCCCTTTGAAGACAGCTATAAAAAAGAGCACGTGCCCGGCGCGGTGAACTTCGTCTTCCCCATCCCGGACATGGCCGCCTGGGACGCCAAGGAAACCGACGGCAAGTCTGAAGCCGATTACCTGAAGCTGCTTGGCCCGGACAAAGACAAAACCATTGTGGTCTACTGCGGCTTCGTCAAATGCACCCGCAGCCACAACGGCGCGGTGTGGGCCCAAAAGCTCGGCTACAAAAACGTCGTGCGCTACTCCGGCGGCATCTTTGCCTGGAAGGGCGCCAACCTGCCCGTGGAAGCCGTAAAATAGGAAGATCGGGGCGCTGCCCCGAGCCCCGCCGGGGGGGATCATCCCCCCCGGCCCCCGGCAAGGGCAAGCACTCCGGGGAATCCGCCCCGGCCAGGGGACTGGTCCTTGCCGGCACGGTCCAGGAGGGATAGGAGACCCGGCATGAACGCCCCCTTTTCCGATACTGCCCGCCTCGACGCCCTGGCCCTGGCCGTGGGCGAGAAGGCGGCCAGCCTTTTTTCCCACCGAAAGCTCCTGTGCGCCGAGGCCATCTTAGTGGCCATAAACGAGACCTTTGGCCAGCCGGTCACCGAAGATCAGGCCGTTGGCATGGCGGCCGGACTCACGGCCGGGCTGGGCGACCGGGGCTGTCTGTGCGGGGCCGTGGCCGGGGCCTGCGCCGGAGTCGGCATTGTCTGCTCCCGGGGCGACCACGCCGCCGCCCGGGCCGCCGTGCGCCAGGAATCGGCCGCCATCCACGAGGCCTTCACCGACCGCCACAAGTCCTCGTGTTGCCGGGTGCTGACCAAACACGTGAAAGCGGACCCAAGCGCCCACATGACCCAGTGCGCAGCGCTCACCGGCTACGGGGCCGAACTGGCCGTACGCTCCATCCTGCGCCTGCGCCCGGAGCTTCTCGACTGCCCCGAAGCCGCCTTGCCCCGGGAAAAGCGCCTGTGCAGCCGGGTCCGCTGGCTGCTGTCGCTCTTTTGCCGGTAGTGTTGCCTTGGGGCCTTTCCGTTTCGGTTGGCCCAACAGCAACAGTTTGAATTCATGCCTTTCCCATAAAAATCGTCCTTTTTTTGCGGACGCGGCACGCGCCTGCGATTCCCCCCGACCTCTGCCGTCATTGCCAGACAAGCCAAGAGACGACCGCGCCCCGGCCGCCATCCGGCCAAGCGGCGTGGCCGGCCTGTCCGTCCCTCCCCCCTTCCCTTTGCCGGACAGTGGCCGTATGCCAGCCCAACACCTTTGGAAAGGAGTCCCCATGTCCATCCGACTGCCGCGCATCCTCTGTCTGTGCGCCCTGCTCGTCTCCCTGGCGGCCCCGGCCCCGGCCCAGACGCTTGCTCCAGGCGCACGGCGCGATCTGGCCGTCCTGGCCACCGCCTATCCGGGCCTCATGACCGCCATCGAAGTCAACGCCGCCGGACAGGCCGTCGTCATCCTGGCCGACGGCACACGCCTGCCCTACGACGACGGACGCAGCAAATCCCCGGAGGAACGCTTAAACGCCCCGGACATCAAAGACATGCTGGCCCAGCCCTATCCCCTCGGTCCGGTCACGGCCGAACCGGCCCTGGGCTTTTCCCCGGGCCGATGCCGGGTCGAACCGTTTTTCCTGGCCCTCTACGGCCACGACAAGGCCGCCGTTACGGCCAACTGCCGCCCGGTTTCCTTTCTCGGCCAGACCATGGCCTTCAACACCCGTTTTGGCGCGGCCGATGCGTTTGGCCGGGCGGAAAAAAGCCTTGCCCGGCTGGTGGCTGCCGATCCCTCCTTGCGCCGCTATCTGCTCCCGGCCTCAGGCGGCGTGGTCTGGCGGGTCATCGCCGGCACACATCGCCTCTCCGTCCATTCCTTTGCCGCTGCCGTGGATGTGAGCCCCAAGGGCAACCCGTATTGGCGCAATCTGCCGCGCGGAACCAACCTGCTGCCGACGCGCCAGGCCTTCCCGGCCGCCGCGGTTGCGGCCTTCGAAGCGGAGGGGTTCATCTGGGGCGGCAAGTGGTCGGAGTTTGACCTCATGCACTTCGAATACCGCCCCGAGCTCGTGCTGCTGGCCCGGTTGGGCCGCGGGGAGAATCTTCCTCTGGCCGATATCGGCGGCCTGCTTCGGGTTGCGCGCTGAGGCGCAAACCCGTGGTTGTTTTGTCATGCGGTTGCCACGTGCATACTATTTTTAAATTAGTATCCAGAACTTCTTCCGGGCCGCTTGTGTCGTAACACCGCTGAATCACGTGAAAAATTCACCATTCCCCATTGACGTCATGCCCATTTCGTGATGAACTGCAAAAGGGAACACCAACTCGGGCAGCGGCATAGGCATATGCCGATAGGCCAAACTGCGCCACGGCTGAAGCCGTAGCGCCCGGCGCGTGCCGAAGCGAGGGATTGATGCAACACGGCTCGGACGCTTCCAATGGACGTCGGGGTCGTGACCCTTCGTAAAACCAAGGAGGACGTTTATGAACTTTTCCGTGGGTCTTGGCAGGGATGATGCGGAAAAACGGCTTGAGCAAAACGGCGTCTCCCGCCGCGACTTCATGAAATTCTGCGCCACTGTGGCTGCAGCCATGGGCATGGGCCCGGCGTTTGCACCCAAAGTGGCCCAGGCGCTGACAGCCAAACACCGTCCGTCGGTGGTCTGGCTGCACAACGCCGAGTGCACCGGCTGCACTGAAGCGGCTCTCCGTACCATCAAACCCTTTATCGATTCGCTCATCCTCGACACCATCTCCCTGGACTACCAGGAGACGATCATGGCCGCCGCCGGCGACGCCGCCGAGGATGCCCTGCACAAAGCCATTTCTTCCCCCGATGGCTACTATCTGGTTGTCGAAGGCGGACTTCCCACCATCGACGGCGGCAACTGGGGCATGGTCTCCGGGCACCCCATGCTGGAAACCACCAAGAAACTGGCTCCCAAGGCCAAGGGCGTCATCTGCATCGGCACCTGCTCGTGCTACGGCGGCATCCAGAAAGCCAAGCCCAACCCAAGCAAGGCCATCAGCGTCAGCGAAGCCACCGGACTGACCACCATCAACATCGCCGGTTGCCCGCCAAACCCCATCAACTTCGTCGGAGCCGTGGTCCATGTCCTGGAAAAGGGCATCCCCGAACTCGACTCCAACGGCCGGCCGAAAATCTTCTTCGGCGAGCTCGTCCATGACAACTGTCAGCGCCTCAAGCATTTCGAAAATTCCGAATTCGCTCCTTCCTTCGATTCCGAAGAAGCCAAAAAGGGCTACTGCCTGTACGAACTGGGCTGCAAAGGCCCGGTGACCTACAACAACTGTCCGAAAGTGCTGTTTAACCAGGTCAACTGGCCCGTCGGAGCCGGCCACCCCTGCATCGGATGCAGTGAGCCGGACTTCTGGGACACCATGACCCCCTTCTACGAGCAGGGCTAGACGCCCAGCCTCGCAGAAGATCGTTCCCTGGGCATTTTACCAAGCAGCAACGTTTCGTGACGGAGGAAGCATATGGCTGAGAGCAAACCCACGCCGCAATCGACCTTCACCGGCCCCCTCGTGGTCGATCCCATTACCCGCATCGAAGGTCACCTGCGGATCATGGTCGAAGTTGAAAATGGAAAAGTCAAAGACGCCTGGAGCTCCTCGCAGCTCTTCCGCGGCCTCGAAATCATCCTGAAGGGCCGCGATCCCCGCGATGCCCAGCATTTCACCCAGCGCGCCTGCGGCGTTTGCACCTACGTCCACGCCCTGGCCTCCACCCGCTGCGTGGATGACGCCGTCAAGGTCAACATCCCCGGCAACGCCCGGATGATGCGCAACCTGGTCATGGCCTCCCAGTACCTCCATGACCACATCGTCCACTTCTATCACCTCCATGCCCTGGACTGGGTGGACGTGACCAACGCCCTCAAGGCCGACCCGGCCAAGGCCGCCAAACTGGCCGAAACCATCGCCCCGGCCCGGCCCGGCAACTCCGCCGCCTCGCTCAAGGCCGTGCAGGATCGCCTCAAAGCCTTCGTCGAGACCGGACAGCTCGGCATCTTCACCAACGCTTACTTCCTCGGCGGCCACAAAGCCTACTACCTGCCGCCCGAGGTCGATCTTATCGCCACCGCCCACTACCTGGAAGCCCTCCACCTCCAGGTCAAGGCGGCCAGCGCCATGGCCATTCTTGGCGGCAAAAACCCCCACACCCAGTTCACCGTGGTCGGCGGCTGCTCCAACTACAATGCCATGACCAAGGAACCCCTGGCCAACTACCTGGCCCTGACCCAGGAAGTCTGCAAGTTCGTCAATGACGTCTACATCCCGGATCTGCTGGCCGTGGCCGGCTTCTACAAGGATTGGGGCGGCATCGGCGGCTGCACCAACTACATGGCCTTCGGCGAGTTCGCCACCGACGAAAGCTCCCCCGAAAAGCACATGGAATCCTCCTTCTTCCCGTCCGGCGTCATCATGAACCGGGACCTCGGCAAGGTGGACAAGGTCGACCTCGGGGCCATCTACGAAGACGTCAAATACTCCTGGTACAAGCCCGGGGCCGACGGCCTGCATCCCTACGACGGCGTTACCGATCCCAGCTACACCAAGCTCGACGACAAGGATCACTATTCCTGGATGAAGGCCCCCCGCTACAAGGGCAAAGCCATGGAAGTCGGTCCTCTGGCCCGTTGCTTCCTGGCCTATGCCAAGGGACAGCCGGAGTTCAAGAAGATCATTGACATGATCCTCGGCAAGCTCTCCATCCCGGCCACCGCCCTGCACTCGACGCTCGGCCGCACCGCCGCCCGCGGCATTGAGACGGCCATCGTCGCCAGCAAGATGGAAACCTGGATCAAGGAATTCGCCGACAGCTCGGCCAAGGACAACACCCTGTGCGGCAAGTGGGAAATGCCCGGCGAGTCCAAAGGCGTCGGCCTGGCGGACGCCCCCCGCGGCGCCCTGTCCCACTGGATCCGTATCAAAGACAAAAAGATCGACAACTTCCAGTTGGTCGTTCCCTCCACCTGGAACCTCGGACCCCGTGGCTCCGCCGGCGACAAGAGCCCGGTCGAGGAAGCCCTCATCGGCACCCCGATCGCCGATCCCAAGCGCCCGGTCGAAATCCTGCGCACGGTCCATGCCTTCGATCCCTGCATCGCCTGCGGCGTGCACATCATCGAGCCTGAGACCAATGAAGTCCTCAAGTTCAAGGTTGTCTAGCCCGCTTCCAAACGCTATCGTTGGAGAACCCGGCCTCGGCCGGGTTCTCCCTTTTTCAAGGAGTGCCCATGTCCGGTGAACCGCAAAAAATTCTCATCCTCGGCGTCGGCAACATCCTCTACACCGATGAAGGCGTCGGTGTGCGCGCCGTGGAACACCTGATCGAACACTACGATTTCTCAGACAACGTCACCCTCATGGACGGCGGCAACCTGGGAATGCGCCTCATGCAGCCGCTCATGGACTCCGATTACTGCATCGTCCTTGACGCCGTGCTCGGCGGCGACGTCCCGGGCACCGTCTACCGCCTAACCGGCGACGATCTGCGCAAGTCCCTGGCCTTCAAAGACTCCATGCACCAGTCCGACCTCGTCGATACCCTGATCTACTGCGAACTGATCGGCAAACGGCCCGAGACCGTGGTCATCGGCATGGAGCCTTTTGATTTCAAAAACATGTGCGTCGAGCTCTCCCCCACAGTGGCAGCGCGCCTTCCCGCCATGCTCGACGTCGCCCTTCAGGAACTGGCCGATGCCGGTGGCACTGCAACGCCCAAAGTCTGAACAGGCGAGGGAACGGGAGAAGGCCGGCGGCCGGGGCTTTTTCCCCCATGCGGGTCAACAGCAGACGGCGCGGGTGGTCCGATGTCCTTGACGTCTGGCCACCGCTTTCGTATGGACCACGCATCCAATCGCCTTTTTGGAGGAGTTCTTTTGAACACCGCCACACTGGATCTTGTTGCCCTGGTTGCCGGCGAGAGCCGCGGCCGGTAAGCGCCCCCAAGCCCTGAACCTCCTTCCCTGAAGGGGGCCTCGCCCGCCTTGGGGCGATCGATTCCGCCCGTACCGTGCCTGCCCGATTTCTTCGGGCCGGTCTTTCTTTGCTCTCCTCCGGCAACCACTCCCTTGGCGTTTTCCCAGACGAGGGCTGACCGCATGCGTTGCCTGGGACGGGTCTTGACACTCGTCCATGCCGGGCCGCCAGCGGACGCCGCCACGCCCGAGGAGCGACGCCATTCGGACATGGCGGCCGACACGCCCTTTGATCACTCTACCAGCCGATACACAGGGGCATCCTGCCGCAATAGCGTGCCCCTGAGCGAGTACTCCCATGGAATTACACGATCTCGGTTTCGACCAATGGTTCCAGGCCCACGTCAACGGGCCAATCCAGCCTGATTGCGGTGTTGCCCGCATCTGCGCCGTAGACCGCGGAGCTTATCGCATCAACGATGCAACACGGGAGATCCCGGCCGAGCTTTCCGGCAAATTCGCCTTTACCGTACAAGACCCAAGCGGACTGCCCTGCGTCGGCGACTGGGTGACGGTCGCGTATTACAACAATGCTGCCGCAGCCCGCATCAACCAGGTGTTCCCCCGAAAGACGCTCCTGCGGCGCAAATCCCCCGGCGAAACCGCCGCCATCCAGATGATCGCCGCCAACATTGATACCGCCTTCCTTGTTCAGTCATGCCATTTTGACTTCAATCCAAGCCGATTGGAGCGCTATCTGGTCATGGCGGCCGAAGGAGGCGTTGCCCCGGTTATCGTCCTCACCAAGACTGACCTGATCAGCCAGGAAGCCTTGGAGCATAAAATCGCCGTCCTTGGTTCCGTGACCAAAGCCCGGGTGATTGCGCTCAGCAACGTCACCGGAGCCGGCTGCGAGGCGCTGCGCCAAACCCTCGTCCCGGGAAAGACATACGGTCTCCTGGGCTCGTCGGGCGTAGGGAAGACCACGCTCATCAACCGTCTCATGGGTCGGGAAGCCTTTGAAACAAAGACCGTCAGCAGCACCGGCGAAGGCATTCACACGACCACGCGCCGGCAACTCGTCGTGTTGAGCCAGGGCGCGATGATGATTGACACCCCGGGGATGCGGGAACTCGGCTTGCTCGACGCAACCGAGGCGCTCGATGGCGGTTTCGAGGACATTGCCGCCCTTGCCGCCTCTTGCCGCTTTGCCGACTGCAGCCATGGGCGCGAACCCGGCTGTGCCGTCAGAGCCGCAAGGGAACGGGGGGAACTGGCTGAAGAGCGTTTTGCCAATTATCAAAAGCTCAAGAAGGAGTCTGCCTACGCGGCCCTGACCGCCCTGGACAAACGGAAAAAGGACAAGGCCTTCGGCAGGTTCATGAAATCGACAAAGAAACGGATGGCGGGCTGAAAAACCACGCCCTGCGGCTTCGCCGTGCCGGCGGGGTCAGGAGCGGCGCTGCCTCTCCTGACCCCGACGGGCCACGCGCGGCTATTTCGCGCCGAGGGTGGCGGCCACATCCTTGGCGAACTGTTCGACCAGCCGGCTCTGGGCGGCGGCCAGGGCGGCATAGTCCGGTCCTTGGGCGGTTTCGCGGTATTCGGCGGTGCGCCACTCGAGCACCTTGTTGTCCGCATCGAGAATCGACCAGCTGACGCCGAGCTTGACCTCCTGGCCAAGGGTCCCGTCGAAGCGCGCCACCTGGATCACGACCTGCCGGTCGGGATGGCCGCCGACGGGCCAGGGGTAGGTATACAGCGGCTTGGCGCAGATAAGCCGATTGAGATTTTCCGTCAGGGCGCGCTGGAAATTGTCATGGGGCACTTCGATCCACTGTTCGAACTCGGCCAGATGCATCTGGTTTTCCCCGATGCGGGTGACGATCTGGGACCGGTCCAGGTAGGCCGGGAAGTCCACCGGGCCGATGCCCACGGCCACGCACGGGCCGTCGGGCGTCTTGTCGGTCTTGGGCGCAGCCGTGCTCAGGGAATAGAAGTGGGTGGGCGCGGATTTGCCGCAACCGGCCAGAAGCGGCAGGCAGCAGGCCGCGCCGGCCAGCAGGAGGACGAGTGATCGGGGTTTGCTGATCATTTATGAGGGCCTCCCTTGCCCTGGATGAGCGCCTCGGGGTGGCGCTCAAGGAAATTGGCCAGTTCGCGGATGGACCGGGCGGCATTGGCAATCTCTCCCAACGCCCGGTTGAGGTCGGTGACGGTCGGTGAATCGCTGTTGACGATTTTCTGGAACTTGCCGATGGCGGCCCGACTTTCCTTGAGCGTGGCGTCAAAGGAGTCCATGGCGGTCTTGGCCGAGGCGCTCAGGCCGTCGGTACGGTGGTCGAGATGCTTGGCCAGCTCGGTGAAGCTGTTGACCGCCTCGTCGAGGTTCTTGGTCAGCGGCCCGACCTTGCTGCGCAGTTCGAGCATCAAATCGTTGCCGTTGGTGAGTACGGTATCGATTTTACTGGGCATCTTGGTCAATTCAGGGGAATTGACCAGGGTTTCGATGCCGGTGACCGCACCAATCAGGCGGTTGACCAGTTCCTGGAGCGGCAGTTGCTTGATGGTCTCGGTCAGTTTTTCAAAGGTCGAGGGCACGGTGGGAATCTCGGGCAAAGGCGCGCCGCCGACCAGACGGACCGGGGTATCGGGCATGAGGTCGAGGGAGACGGCCAACTGGCCGGTGACAAAACTCTGGGTGACGAGCTGGGCGCGCAGCCCTTTCTCGATAAGCTGGGTCAGCAGGTCGCCGGGGGTTTCCTTGCGGGCCTGGACCAATGTCTCAGCGCCTTTTTTCCCGCTTTCGCTCGGGGCCAGCTTGATTTTGTTGCCGAGGATTTCCACCACCACCGGGATAAAGAAGTGCAGCCGGCTGGCGTCGGCCTCGATGCTGATGTCCTTGACCGAGCCGATGGGCACGCCCCGGAACAACAGCGGCGCACCGATTTCCAGCCCCGAAACGGAATTGGGGAAATACATGATGCAGGAAAATTTCTTGGTGAAAAGCAACCCCGAGCCCAGGGCGACGATGCCCCCCAGGGCCAGAGCCAAAGCTCCCAGCACGAAAAGCCCGATCATGGTCTTGTTGGCTTTGCCGCTCATGGTGGTAGGTCCTTTTCCTATTCTTTTCCCCGGGTGAGGAACCGGCGAAGCTTGGGATCGGTGGATTCGGCCAGCAGCGTGTTGGGATCGCCGCTGGCGGTCATGGTCCGCGTCTCGACGTCAAGGTAGACGGAGTTGTTGCCGATGGCAAAAATACTGGCCAATTCGTGGGTAACGACCACAAAGGTGGCCTTGAGGCTTTCACGCAGCTCCAGGATCAGTTCGTCCAGAAGATGCGCGCTGACCGGGTCAAGTCCGGCCGAGGGTTCGTCGAAAAAAAGGATGTCCGGGTCCAGGGCCATGGCCCTGGCCAGTCCGGCCCGCTTGCACATGCCGCCGCTTATTTCCGAGGGATAGAAGTCCTCGAACCCGGCCAGTCCCACCAGCGCAAGCTTGAGCGAGACCACTTCCCGGATCTGGCGGCGGGTCAGGGCGGTGTACTGGGACAGGGGCAGGGAGATGTTCTCAGCCAGGGTCATGGAGCTGAAAAGCGCCCCGGATTGGTAGAGAATGCCGGTGCGCCGGGAAATGGCGGCGCGGGTTTCCGTCGTGGCGTCCCACAGGCTGCCTTCCCGGTAGACGACCTTGCCGGCAGCCGGCTCCTTGAGTCCGATCAGCACGCGCAAGAGCGTGGACTTGCCGCAGCCGCTGCCGCCCATGATGATAAAGACATCCCCCTGGCGCACGGTGAAATTGAGGTCGCGCATGATGACGAAATCCCCGTAGGCGATCGTCAGGTGCTGGACTTCTATCGCCGGGGGAGCGCTGGCAGGAGCAAGCGGCGCGGCGGTGTCGGCAATTTTTGGGGCAGTGTTCACAAAGGCCTCACACGCCGATGATGTTGCAGGCCACGGTGAGGATGGCCGTGGCGATGACGATGGCCAAAATGCCGGTCACCACGGCCGAGGTGGCGGCCTGTCCCACGCCAAGGGCGCTTCGGCCGCAGCGTATTCCCCGGTAGCAGCCGGCCATGGCCACCAGGACGCCGAACACCGTGCTGTGGACCAGTCCGATCCAGAAGTTGGCCAGGGGCACGGACTGCCAGGTATGGGTCAGGTATTGGATGGGGTTGATCTTGAGCATGAACACCCCGACCACGAAACCGCCCATGACGCCCATGAGATCGGCGTAGATGCACAACAGCGGCATCATGATGACCAGGGCGATCAGCCGCGGCAGCACCAGGAACTGGGTCGGCGAAAAACCGAAGGTTTTAAGCGCGTCGATCTCTTCGTTGACCTGCATGGTGCCGAGTTCGGCAGCATAGGCCGCTCCGGTGCGTCCGGCCATGATGATGCCGGTCATGATCGCTCCCATGACCCGGACCATGGCGATGCCGACGATGGTGGAAACGTAGATTTGCGCCCCGAACTGGCTCAGCTGAATGGCCCCGACAAAGGCCAGGATGAGACCCACCAGGAAGCTTATGAGCGAGACGATGCCCAGGGCGTCGATGCTGGCCTGGTACATGAGCGTGACCAGCTGGGAACGCTGGAAAACGGCCTTGCCCCGGGCCAGGGCCACCCCGGCCAGGGTGATGTCGCCCATGAAGTCCAGAAGATTGCGGACGGCCTGGACCGCGCCTAGGCCAATGTCGGCCATACGGTCGAGAAAGGGACTGTGGACGGATTTGCGGGCGGCGCCCTGGCGTTCGGGCACTTTCTCGGCCAGGGCCAGCAGGCTGGTCACGCCGTCGGGCAGTCCGGCCAGATCGGCGGGCACGCCCCGCTCGTGGGCCAGGGCCAGGATGGCCCGGCACTGGGTGAGAAACAGGCTGTCCCAGCCGGTCACCCCGGAACTGGCGAAGGCCAGGGCCTTGGGGACCGGAGAGACGGCCAGGGCCTGGACCACCGGCTCGATGCCGGGCAGGGTCCGGTCCATGCGCCAGGAGCCGGCGAAGGTCAGGGTGACGACGCCGTCGGCCACGGCAATGGCGCGCGTGGGAGCATCGGCCCTGGGCGTTTGAGCTGGGCGGGTCATGAACGTATGGGACCTTGGGGCATGGGATTTCCGGTTTCCTGGCTGGTCTGCCGGCGTCGGGCCGGATCAGCGGCACAATGCCCCTGCCCGGCCCTCTTGCCAAGCGTCATTTTTGCTTTGGATACAGCCGGTCGCACTGCTGGGCGCAGAGGTTGCCGCCATGATCGATCATGTAAAAACAATTGCGGCCAAGGTAGATGTTGCCCTGCTGCACAAAGACCTTGTTGCAGGCAGTCCGGCAGCTCACTGCATCCGGATAGGTCGAGATGAACACCTCCCGGAAGGCCTGGCAGATGTCCATGTCCGAATCACAGGGGTCGGGGCCAAACGGGAAGATGCAGTTGCCGTAGAACATCGAATCCGAATAGGGTTTCTGGGGGGTGCAAGCAGCCAGCAGGCAAAAAGCCAGGAGCGCTGTCAGGCAGGCGATGCGACGCGGCATGGCGACCTCCGGGGTGTGGCGTGGGATGCACGCGACAGGCATGGTCCCGTGTACCATGAGCCCGCCAAGGGACGCCAGCCCGGCCTTTGCGGCCCGGCGTCCCGGGTGCAGATTTATGAAATCAACGACCGGCCAGCAGGGCAAAAATCGCATGTCCGTAAAGGATCTGCACCATGCCGCCAAAACACAAAAACGGCCCGAAGGGAATGGGCATCTGGCGGCCCCGGCCCCGGCCGAAAATATAGAAAGGGCTGGCAAGCAAAGCGGCCAGACTGCCGAGCAGCACTGCATACGGCAGCCCAAGGCCCCCGACCGCGCCGCCGATGGCCAGCATGAGCTTGACGTCGCCGCCGCCCAGGCCGTCCACGCCCTTGGCCGTGCGGTAGGCGGCAGCCAGGAGCCAGAACACGCCACATCCGACAACCGCCCCCACGCCAGCCAGGACCGGGCCGATGGCCGGGTCCAGCGCACCCAGGGCAATGCCCAGGACCGCAGCCGGATAGGTCAGATAATTGGGCAGCAGATAGACCTGAAAATCAATGCCCGAGGCCACGATGAAAAGCCCGCCCAGGGCCAGATGGCCGACGAACCACCACGTCGGGCCGAAGCGGGCCGCGAGCAGGGCGGCCACCAGGGCCGACGTCAGTTCAATGAGCGGATAGAGCATGGATATGCGCTGGCGGCAGCTCGAGCATCGCCCGCCCAGGGCCAGCCAGCTGACAAGCGGGATCAGTTCCCAGGGCCGCAGCCTGTGGCCGCAGGCCGGGCAGTGCGAGGGCGGCGAAACAATGGAGGTTTCTTCGATGCCGCGCGAGACGCACACCGAATAAAAGCTGCCGAGAAAGAGCCCGAGTACGGCCGCGGCGGCCGGAAACGCATAGGGAAACAGAGCGGGATTGATGGCTGCTGGCATCCGCTCCTTGTGTCCATTGGGGCGGTTGCCGTCAAGGGTTGGACGCGGCTGGAGGCGAATGGCCGTGTAGACAAGGCCAAACCATGACGCTAGTACCAATGCCCATGGAACTCTTTTCCCGCACGGCCGTCTCGCCCGAAATCCGGGCAGCCCGACTCTCCCTGGCTGTGGCCATCGGCCTGCTTGCCATCAAAATGCTGGCATGGTTGCTCACCGGCTCGGCCGCCATCCTGTCCGACGCCATGGAATCCATTATCAACGTCGTGGCGGCGGCCTTCGCCGTCTTTAGCGTGACGGTTGCCGCAGCGCCGCCGGACAAGCGCCACCCGTATGGCCACGGCAACGTCGAATACTACGCCGCCGGCATCGAGGGACTGCTCATCCTGCTGGCCTCTGCCGCCATCATCTGGGAATCCTGGGATAAGATCCTCCATCCCCAAGCGCTTCCCAACCTCGGCGCAGGCATCCTGCTTCTGGTCGCGGCCAGCGGCGTCAACCTGTGGCTGGGGCTGCTCCTGTTGCGCCAGGGCCGCCGGTCCGGCTCCCTGACCCTGGTCGCTGACGGCCGGCATGTGCTTACCGACGTCTGGACTTCGGGCGGGGTGCTCCTCGCCCTGGCGCTGGTCATGCTGACCGGCTGGCTGTGGCTCGACGGCACCATCGCCTGTCTGGTCGGAGCCAACATCGCCTGGACCGGCATCGGGCTTATTCGCCAGTCCGTGGCCGGCTTCATGAACGAATCCGATCCGGCCCTTTTGGCCGGCATCTGCGACCTGTTGCGAGACAATCGCCATCCCGCCTGGATCAACGTCCACCGGCTGCGGGCCTTCAAGTCCGGCCGCTCCGTGCACATCGACCTGCACCTCATCCTGCCCCGGGACATGACCCTGGCCGTGGCCCACGAACAGGTGGAAGCCCTTGAGAAACTCCTGCGCGACCATCTCGGTCCCGAAGCCGACGTCATGATCCACGCCGATCCCTGCGCCGAAGACTGCTGCCCGGCCTGCGACGCCGACCCCTGCGATCTGCGCAGCCATACGTCCGAGGTCTCGCCGCTGTGGTCCCCGGACACCGCCTGCACCCCGCTGCGCGGTGATTGAAGGCAGAAGAGGCCTCCGGCGGCCAAAGGGATGACCCCTTAGGAATCCCACCTGAAAGGCATGGGGGGTGACGCCTGCCCAGAGCAAAGGTGCGTCCCGTTGCACGCAAACAGCAGTTCACGGCCCGGCCGCATCCCGTCTTTTCCTGCGCAACTTCCGCCCATCGACTTGGCCGCGAACCCTGTCAAAGAAAACTCCCCCAGGCGGGTTTCCAAAGGGCACTGCCCTTTGGCCGCCGGAGGCCCTCTTTCTCTTCCCCACTCTGCCCCCTGGACAGGAAAGCGGCCCGGCGCTAGGCTTTGGCATGCTTATCCGAGCTCTCATCGTTGACGACGAGAAACCGGCCCGCGACGAGCTGGCCTATCTGCTTGGCCAGCATCCCGACATTGAAGTCGGCGAGGCCGACGGAGCCGACGCGGCCCTGGCCGCCATTGCCGTGTCCCGCCCGGACCTCGTTTTTCTCGACATCCGGATGCCCGGCCGCGACGGTTTCGACGTGCTGGCCGAGGCGGCCGGCCTGCCCCATGTGCCCCTGTTCATTTTCGTCACCGCCTTTGACCAGTATGCCATTGCCGCTTTTGAACAAAACGCCGTGGATTACCTGCTCAAACCCGTGTCGGCCGAACGCCTGGCCGTCAGCCTGGCCCGGGTCCGCCGGCGGCTGGCCGAAGGGCGAAGCGGCCTGACCGACGCCCTGGGGTCGCTCCTGGCCGGCCTTGGCCGGGGCGGGGCGCTGGCCCGCCTTGCCGTGGAGCGCCAGGGCCGCATCGCCCTGCTCCCGGCCGGCGAGGTGGTGCTCCTTGAGGCCGACGACCGCGATGTGGGGGCGCTGACCGACCACGGCCGCTATCCCTGCCATGGCCTGCCGACCTTGACCAAAGCCGAGGAGCGCCTCGCCGGCCAGCCCTTTTTCCGGGCCAACCGGGCCGTGCTGGTCAACCTGGAACGCATTGCCGAACTTTCGCCCTGGGTCGGCGGCAAATATCTGCTCGTTATGAACGATCCGGCCCGCACCGAGGTGACGGTCAGTCGCAACCGGGTGCGCGAATTCAAGGAACGCCTCGGACTGTAGGAGGCCGCATGCATCTGGATATCCTCGTTCCCGAGGTGCCGGGACTGTTTCTCCACCTGTCCCAACGGTTCGGGCTGCTTTTGGCCGGCGGCTTCGCCATCATGACCATGGCCCCGTTCGAGCGCATGGGCCTGGGGCAAAAGCGCCCGATCTGGACCACGGTGGCCGTCACCATCCTCTTTGGCGTCTTCGGCATTCTTGGCACCTATACCGGCAACTCGGTCTTTCATTCCTACGCCAACCTGCGAGCCATGGGCGTCATTACGGCCGGGCTGTTCGGCGGTCCGGTGGTCGGCATCGGGGCCGGACTCATTGCCGGCGGCCACCGCTATCTCATCGACATCGCCGGGTTCAGCGCCCTGCCCTGCGCCCTGGCCACCTTCCTGGAAGGGACCGTGGCCGGGCTTATCGCCCGACGCTTCCCGGGCCAATCCCTTGATTGGGGCGTGGCCATGGCCCTGGGCCTGGTCGGCGAGACCGTCCACATGGGGCTGGTGCTGGCCCTGTCGCGGCCCTTTGACGAGGCCCTGGCCCTGGTCCAGGTCATCGGCGCGCCCATGATCGTCATAAACGCCATGGGCGCGGCCATCTTCGTGCGGGCGCTGCGGTTGCAACGCAATCTGCGCGAACACCAGGACTCGACCGAAGCCCGGCGCATCCTGTCCATCGCCAGCCAGACCGTGCCCCATCTGCGAGGCGGCCTGACCCCGGAGTCGGCCCGGGCCACTGCGGCCATCATCCAGGCCGAAACCGGCGTGGCCGCCGTGGCCATCACCGGCGACCGCACCATCCTGGCCCATGTCGGAGCCGGGGAAGACCACCACCTGTCCGGCGCGCCCTGGCGCACCCTGGCCACGCGGCGCTCCTTTGAAAGCGGCATGGCGCTTTTTTTGCGTGACCGCGAAAGCATCGGCTGCGCCAAAACCGATTGTCCGCTGCGCGAGGCCATTATCGTGCCGCTGCGCAAGGGGGTGGCCATTCGCGGCTGCCTCAAACTCTACGGCACCAAGGCCCGGCCGCTCGATCAGCCGCTTTTTGAGCTGGCCAAGGGCCTGGCCGACCTCTTTTCCACCCAGCTCGAACTGGAAGACATCGGCATCAAAAACCAGCTCCTGGCCCATGCCGAAATCCGCCGCCTGCAAGCCCAGATCAACCCGCATTTCCTGTTTAATTCGCTCAATACCATCGCGTCCTTTTGCCGCACCGCCCCAGGGCAGGCCCGGGAACTGCTCCTTGATCTGGCCCGCTACATGCGCCGCAACCTGGACAGTTCCCGGGGGCTTGTGCGTTTGTCGGAAGAAATGGAACAGGTCCGTTCCTATCTGGCCATCGAACAGGCCCGGTTCGGCGAGCGCATCGTGAGCGTTATCGACGTGGAGCCGGGCTGCGAGGACTGGCTGATCCCGCCGCTGCTCATCCAGCCCTTGGTGGAAAACAGCGTGCGCCACGGCCTGCAAGCCCGGCCCGAGGGCGGACAGGTGTGCGTGACGGCCCGTTGCAGTGACGGGCACCTGGAGGTGGTGGTGGCAGACGACGGCCTGGGCATGGACCAGGAAACCACCGGCTGTATCCTGTCGCCGACCGCCCCGGAATCCCTGTGCGAGGGTGTTGGCGCACGCAATTCCAACCAGCGGCTGGTGCAGCTGTTTGGCCAGGACTATGCCATGCACATCGACAGCGCCCCGGGCCAGGGCGTGCGCATCGCCTTTCGCGTGCCCCCGGCCGCTCCGCCCCAGCCCGGGCAGGCCGCCGATGCAGCCCGGCCTACCCAGATGATCCAGCCCTCCCGGACCAGCCGGCCGGCCCAAGCGACCGAAACGGCCCAGGCGGCCCAGCCGGTCCAGGCGACGCAACCCACCCAGACTGCCCGGGAAGCCCGGACCGCGGCGGCATCCACGTCGTAAAAACGCCGTTTCAGCCCCGCGATTATCCCTTTGACGCCAGCCGTCTTGTCGCGGCCGTCCTCCCGTGCCACAGCAGGGCCAACATCGATAACAGGCGTCCCGGACTGCCGGGACCCCAAACACGGGAGGCTGGCATGAATGCCCTGACCCTGGTCTTCGCCGCCCTGTGCATCTTCGCCATCGGCTACCGTTTTTACGGACTCTTTTTCACCCAAAAGGTGCTGGGCGCCAGCGAAGCGCGCCTGACCCCGGCGGTGAAGATGGCGGACGGGCACGATTATGTGAAGACCGACAAGTATGTCCTTTTCGGCCACCATTTCGCGGCCATTGCCGCCGCCGGCCCCCTGCTCGGACCGGTCTTGGCCGCCCAGTTCGGCTATATGCCGGGGGCGCTTTGGATTCTCGTCGGCTGCGTCATGGCCGGCTGCGTCCACGACACGGTGGTCCTTTTCGCCTCGGTGCGCCACAAGGGCCGGTCCCTGGCCTACATCGCCACCCAGGAAATCGACAAGCACACCGGGCGCGTGGCCGGCGTGGCCGTGTTGTTCATCCTCGTCCTGACCCTGGCCGGCCTGTCCATTGCCGTGGTCAACGCCATGCACGACAGCGCCTGGGGCACGTTTACCGTCTTTGCCACCATCCCCATCGCGCTCATTATGGGCGTGTATCTCCACAAGTGGCGCGACGGCGACGTGTTGGGCGCATCGCTCATTGGCGTGGGGCTTCTCGCCGTGGCCATCCTGATCGGACCGCACGTGGCCGCCAGCCCCACCTGGGGGCCGCTGTTCACCATGCCGCGTCCGGCCATTGCCCTCACCCTGCCGATCTACGGTTTCGTGGCCTCGGTGCTGCCGGTGTGGCTGCTCCTGTGTCCGCGCGACTATCTTTCGACGTATTTGAAGATCGGCACCATCGCCATGCTGGCCATCGGCATCTTCTGGGTCCATCCGGATCTGCAAATGCCGGCCCTGACCAAGTTCGCCCATGGCGGCGGCCCCATCATCCCCGGCGCGGTCTTTCCCTTCCTGTTTATCACCATCGCCTGCGGCGCGCTTTCGGGCTTCCACGCCATCATCGGCACAGGCACCACGCCCAAGATGCTCGACAATGAGCGCAATCTGCTGTTTGTCGGCTTCGGGGCCATGCTCATGGAAGGCTTTGTGGCCATCATGGCGCTTATTGCCGCCTGCGTGCTGATGCCGGCCGACTACTTCGCCATTAACACCAAGCCCGAGGTGTTCGCCACGCTCGGCATGACCACCGTCGATCTGGCCAGACTGTCCCAGGCTGTGGGCGAGAATATCACCGGCCGCCCGGGCGGAGCCGTGTCCCTGGCCGTCGGTATGGCCCACATCTTCTCCTCCGTGCCCATCATGAGCCATCTGATGGATTACTGGTACCACTTCGCCATCATGTTCGAGGCCGTCTTTATCCTGACGGCCGTGGACACGGGCACCCGGGTGGGCCGGTTCTTCCTCCAGGAGATGATCGGCCAGGTGATCCCCAAGTTCCAGGAGAAGCACTGGATGCCCGGCATCCTCTCGACCTCGGCCATCTTCACCTTCATGTGGGGCTATCTGGTCTACACCGGCGACATCTCCACCATCTGGCCGCTGTTTGGCATGTCCAACCAGTTGCTGGCCGCCGTGGGCCTTTTAATCGGCACCACCATGATCATCCGCATGGGCAAGGCCCGCTACGCCTGGATGACGGCCGTGCCGGGACTGGCCATGGTCGTCATCACCGTCTGGGCCGGCTACCTGCAAATCGTCAACAATTACCTGCCCAAGGGGCTCTACCTGCTGGCCACCCTGGCGGTCATCGTCCTGGTGCTCATTGCCATCGTCATCGTCGGCACGCTGCGCCGTTGGATGAGCCTGCTCGCCATCAAGGGCACGGTTCCCGACACCTACGGCGAACCGGTGCTGGAGGTGGTGCCGGAATAACCGGCCGGGCCTTGGCACGCAAAACGGCCGGGACATGGCAGTGTCCCGGCCGTTTTCCTGTGCTGTCCCGGCCGCCCTGGTCAGTCCGACGCACCGGGACCCAGCAGGCCTCGCAGATGATCAAGCAGATGCGCCTTGCGGATGGGCTTGGTCAAAAAACCATTGCAGCCGGCCTGCTGCCCCTTGGCCTCGAACTCATAGACCGCGTGGGCGGTCAGGAGCACGATGGGCGTCGGGGCCTGTTGCCGTTGGCCCTCCAGGCTGCGAATCGACCGGGTTGCCTCAATCCCGTCCATCACCGGCATCTCCACATCCATGAGGATGACGTCAAAGGAGGTCTCGGCCTCACTGACGGCAGCCACCGCTTCCCAGCCGTTTCTGGCCCAGACGATCTCCACAGGTTCGCTTTCCAAAAAAAGCTTGATGAGTTCCTGGTTTGATTCGGAATCTTCCACCAGAAGCAGTCGCCAGTTCCTGTTGGATCGTGCTGTTGCCATGGTCGTCTCCGGCTGTACCCCTCCGTTCCCATTCTCCGGCAGCGGCACGTTTTGACTGCCGACCGCTTGCGCCGGCAATACGAAGGAGAAACATGAACCTGCCCCCAGGACACTCTCCACCCGGATCGCCCCCCCCATCAGCTCGACCAGCCGTTTGCTGATGGACAGCCCGAGACCGGTGCCGGCATGGCGTGAGTGGACCGTACTGTCGGCCTGGGTAAACGGGACAAAAATCCGCTCAAACGCCTCCGGGGCAATGCCCGCCCCGGTATCGCGCACACAAAACCGCACCCATTCCCGGCCGGCGGCATCAGCCCACACCCCCGCCGCAACGGTAATCCGGCCGACGGTCGTGAACTTGACCGCGTTCCACAGGAGATTGACCAGCACCTGGCGCACCCGGTCCGGATCGTTGTTTAGGCTCGTCGGCAGCTCCGGAGCCAGTTCCACAACCAGTTCCAGGCCCTTGTTCCCAGCCGGGATGCGCATGAGGCCGCAGACGTCACGAACAAGGGCCGCCGGAGCAAATGGCTGGCTGCAAAGCGTCAGGCGGTTGGCCTCGATCTGGGAAAAATCCAGGATGTCGCCAAGCAGCGAGGACAGCATCCGCCCCGAACTTTGGATGGCATTGAGATAGTGCCGCTGTACCGGGGAAATCGGCGTTTCGGTCAGCATCTCGGCCATGCCGAGGATGATGTTCATGGGGGTGCGGATTTCATGGCTCATGCTGGCCACGAACTCGCTCTTGGCCCGGTTGGCGGCCATGGCGGCGTCCCGGGCCTCGGCCAGGGCCAGCTCGGCCTCCTTGCGCCCGGTGATGTCCGTCGTGGCTCCGGCCAGGAGTGTCACCCGCCCGGCCGCGTCGCGCACCGACGCCCCCCGGCCATGCACCCAGCAATAGGAGCCATCCTGGCGACGCAGCCGGTATTCCAGGGAAAACGAAGGCACAACACCCCTGGCGCAGTCAGCAATAACACCAAGCACCGCCTCGCGATCATCGGGATGCAGCAGATCGTTGCAGGCCTCGGACGTACTGGGGGCATCGTCGGCCCCATAGCCCAAGAGCTCCCGCCACTGTCGCGACAGGTACACGTTCCCGGTGTCCAGGTTCCAACTCCAGGCCCCGTCCCCGGTGTGGGGCAGGGACTGGGCGAAATAGGCCTCGCTCTCCTGCAGCCCGCTGCCCATCAGTCCGTGGATGGCCGGGCTGTTGAACACGCAGCAGGCCAGACGTTCGCCTTCAAAAGCCACCATCATGACCACTACCCGACAGGTGATGCGACTGCCGTCGGCCCGCAACACCGTGACCGGCAGTGACCGGCAGGGGTTCCCCTCCCGGGCAGCGCGGACGCACTCATAAAACTGGGCCAGGCACAAGTCCCGCTCTTCTTCAGGATGCAACTCCGTATGCCAGCGCCCGACAAGTCTCTCGCGTGGATGCCCCATGAGACTGCAGGCCGCCTGACTGACTTCTCGGATGCGTCCATCAGCCGGATCAATAAAAAAGAGCGCATCACTGACGCAATTCAATAAAAAGAGCAGACCGTCTCTTGTCACGGCCACTGCATCTTTTGTTTTGGATTGATCGGCAAGCCTGGCTTCAAGCACACCGATATACGCCAAGGCATCATCCAGACTTTCCGGGATGGCGGGCTGTACAGAATTTTTATTATCGTTAGTGTATGTATAATTCATGAATATATCTGTTCCGTCTTCCATTTTAAGACACAGCAGAACGACTTCTTCTAGCACTTCCAGCGAACAAAAACAATGCACCGATCAACCATTCCAACCCGTTTTTGCGACGAAGCAACAGATTTTTAACGCACTCCGCCCGTCCACCTGACCCGCACCTTCCCCCGTCGCAACCACTGTGCCGGAACGCCACCCCCCCATTGGAAGCGTTTTGGTCAGAAATAGAAGTATTACGAAAAAATAATTAGTAGCACTTGCCAATTGCGAAAAACCCGCGCATAGTCAAGGCGCTGCCACGGTGGGATCGTCCCGGTCCTGACGTGAAGGCACAAAATCATACCGCAATCTGCTGGCAAGGGGCCGTCCCTGCGCCGAGGATGATGCCATGCCAAAGCTGCACCACCACGTCTTGTTTTCCCGCCGGGAAACCAAGACGTTTTTTATTGCCCAAAGGAAACACCCATGAACAGACGCCTTGGCGTGGTCGGCATCGTCATCGACGATCCCAGACACGTCTCCGACAAGGTCAACGCCGTCATCAGCGACCACGGGCACATCGTACTCGGCCGCATGGGCATCCCCCGGCCGGAATACCAAGTGGGCGTGGTGTCGCTCATTATCGAGGGCACAACCGATGAGATCGGTTCTCTTACAGGCAGACTCGGGAACATCCCCGGCGTGACCGTCAAGTCCGCCCTGACCAGCAAAACCCTTCGCAAGGAGGACGACCATGATTGACGAATCCCAGCGCACAACCGATGCGTTCATCGACGACAACCGTATTCACGCCGCGCTTGCCGCCGCCAAAACCATGGCCTCCGATCCCCAGGCCGTCGCCGGCATCATCAACAAGGCCCTGGACTACAAAGGCCTGTCCGCCGAAGAAGTGGCCGTGCTCCTCGAAGTCAAGGACCCGCAACTTCTAGACGCCATGTTCGCCGCCGCCAAAAAGGTCAAGGAAGCCATCTACGGCAAACGCATCGTCCTTTTCGCGCCGCTTTACATCTCCAGCCACTGCATCAACAACTGTGTCTACTGCGGCTACAAACGCAGCAACAAGGAACAGCTCCGCAAACGTCTGACCACCGACGAAATCAAGCGCGAAGTGGAAATCCTCGAATCACTCGGCCACAAACGCCTGGCCGTGGAAGCCGGCGAAGACCCGCTCAACTGTCCCATCGAATACGTCACCGACGCCATCAAAGCCATCTACAGCATCAAAGACGGCAACGGCTCCATCCGCCGCGTCAATATCAATATCGCCGCCACCACTATCGAAGATTATAAGAAGCTCAAGGACGCCGAAATCGGCACCTATATCCTGTTCCAGGAGACCTACAACCGGCCCCAATACGCCGCCCTGCACCCGACCGGCCCCAAACACGACTACAACTGGCACACCACCGCCATGGACCGGGCCATGAAAGCCGGCATCGACGACGTCGGCATCGGCGTGCTCTACGGCCTCTATGACTGGAAATACGAAACCGTCGCCATGTTCCTGCACGCCGAGCACCTGGAAAAAACCTTTGGCGTCGGACCACACACCATCTCCGTCCCCCGGATGCGCCCGGCCGGTGCCGTCAACCTCGACACCTTCCCCTATCTCGTCCCGGACGAGGCGTTTAAAAAAATCATCGCCATCATCCGGCTAGCCGTGCCTTACACCGGCATGATCCTCTCCACCCGCGAAGACTCGGATTTTCGCGACGAGCTCATCGACTGCGGCATCTCCCAGATCAGCGCCGGCTCCTGCACCGGCGTTGGCGGCTACCAGAAAGTCCACGAGGAACACGAAGGCACCAGCAACACCAATAACGGCCAACAGTTCGAGCCCAGCGACCAGCGCTCCCCCAACGAAATCATCCGCATGCTGTGTGAGCGCGGTTTTATCCCCAGCTACTGCACCGCCTGCTACCGCCAGGGCCGCACCGGCGACCGCTTCATGAGCCTGGCCAAAGACGGCACCATCCAAAATGTCTGCCTGCCAAACGCCCTGCTCACCTTCAAGGAATACCTGATCGACTACGCCGACCCCGAAACCAAAGCCCTGGGCGAAAAACGCATCCAGGAAGCCCTGGAAACCATCCCCAAAGACGGTATCCGCGACCTGACCATCGAACGCCTGCACGACATCGAAGCCGGCCGCCGCGATATGTTCTTTTAGGGGAGCAAGAGCCGGGACGCAGCCGGGGCGCTGCCCCGGACCCCGCCAGGACGCTGTCCTGGACCTGCCAGGGCGTTGCCCTGGACCCACCGGGGGTGATCATCCCCCCCGGACCCCCTGGATGGGGGCGCAGGGCGCGGCCGGGGTAAGGGACCGTTGCGGACGCGGCAGTCTGGGAGGACTGTGGGGCGCGGAAACGCTTGGCGGCTGTGCCGCATGGTTGGTCGCAATTGGGCCGCCGACACTCCCCGCGAAGCGCGGGGAGCACGGCGGCCCAATTGCGACCAACCGGTTCGCCCGGAAGAAAAAAACCAACCCTGTTGAAAGCGTAGACGCTGACTCAAAAAATGCGGCCCTGGGGCTTTTGCGCAAGGCTTTGGTTGCGCAAAAGCCCCAGGGCCGCTGGCGAGTTCGGGTCTGGCTTTCGGGCGCCGGGGCTGGCGCGGCTTCCGCGTCGGACCCGGCACCCGAAAGCCAGACCCGATTCTCTTCGCTTCGCTCCGCCTCCGACTCCCGTCACCGCCGGCACCTACAACCCACTTGCCAAATCCCCCCAACGAGGGGTCCGGGGGGATCATCCCCCCGGCCGCCGGAGGCATCTTCCGCCTTTGCCGGCAACGGCTACTTAAGCGACCCTATCTTGCCGAATTTATTGGACTCGGCCCGATAGAAAACATTTTCAATAACCTTGTCGTTGCCAACGTCTTTGTAGTCGATGCGCACGGGGGACCCATCTTCTTTGACCTTGCGGAAAAAGTCGCCAATATTTTTGAATTTATCCGAGCGCAAGCCAGGATCGACGACGAAAAAGCCCTGGCTGGTGACGATGGTGAGAACATTCTTGGTTTCCTGGACTTCTTCGACCAGGGCGGTGGTCTTTTTGTATTTTACCGCCAGGCTGTCTTCGGTGATGAAATCCATGACATAGTAGGCTGCGACGATAAAGAGCAGAAAGGAAACGAGCAGGAGCACTTTCCCTTTATTCACGGCGAAATCGCCTATAATTTGCCGCACTCGTTCAAACTTGGTCGTGTCAATCATAGCGCCTCATTGCGCCGGCGGGCGGTCGGGCCGCTGCCGGGCCGGTCATCGCCAAGGGCTATACCATCGTTGGGCCGGGGAAAAAAGGGGGGGGTGTCGGGGAGGATTCGGCAAATCCGCCTCCTCCCCGGCATGCTGCGCCAAAGACGGCGTTCACCGTCTCGGCAACGCCGCCTTTAGGCTTCGATTTTGCTGCCAAGAAGCTCCAGGAACTGGCGCATCCATTGCGGGTGGGCGGGCCAGGCCGGGGCCGTTACGATGTTGCCGCAGGTGACGGCGTTGGTGAAGGTGTCGTTGGGAGCGACGTAGGTCGCTCCGGCGCGTTCGATATCGGGCTGTACCGCGGGGTAGGCCATGCACTGGCAACCGGCGATAACGTCAGCGGCAACAAGTACCTGCTGGCCGTGGCAGACTGCGGCGATGGGTTTTTTGGCCGCTCCGAAATGCTTGACGATTTCGATGACGCGGGGATTTAAGCGGATATATTCCGGGGCGCGTCCGCCGGGAATGACCAGGGCGTCGAAGTTGGCCGGGTCAATGACGTCGAAGTCGGTGTTGAGTCCAAAATTATGGCCGGGTTTTTCACTGTAGGTCTGGTCGCCTTCGAAATCGTGGACCGCAGTGCGCACGGTTTCGCCGGCTTTCTTGCCCGGACACACCGTCGAGACGGCATGGCCGACCATGACCAGCATCTGGTAGGGGACCATCACTTCGTAGTCTTCAACGTAATCACCAACAAGCATGAGAATTCTTTTGACCGCCATGGGGTACTCCTTGTCGATGCTGTTGTCGTCGTCCCGGGACGACGTGGGGATCCGTTATTTCGCGCAGTTGCAGCGATAGAATTTGCGGTTGCAGAAATCGCGGCAGGTATTCTTGGCCGCTGTGATTTTCGCCTGGCACTGGTTGCCCGCGCCGGCCTCCAGGGAGACTGCCCGATCCTTGCAGGCGGCATAGCACCCTTCCATATCCTCATAATAATCGGTGACAACGGCTTGGTACACCTCGCAGACCTTGGCGGCGCAGGCGGCATCGGCCCCGTAAGCATTGCGGCGACAATCCGCTTCAAATTCCTGGGGGATCATGATGGGTTTGATCTTGGCGCAGCCCGTAAGGCCGATACAAGCGAGTATGCAAACTAAAATGATGTGACGGACCATGCCTGCTCCTTTGTGCACCGATGTGCGGGTACCGGGATTCGTTAGCAGCTTTACCCCCAAGCGGAAGCGGTGACAAGCAGCCAGCCCAGGTCACGCCATGCTTGCCTCGATTGGCCAAGCTTCCTACAACTCCCCACAGGTTTCGTGACGGAAAACGGACAGTTCTGTGCAAGCATCAGTGCCGCGTCCCACGCCCAGGGGAATGCCGCCCCTGCTCCCCTGGCAACCCTGCCTGCTGGCCTATGCCGCCGGCATTTTGGCCGTGGCTTTTTTCCTGCCGGCCTTGTGCGCTTTATTCCTGCTGCTCCTGTTCCCGCGCCCCATGGCCGGCACCCCGCGTCTGGCCGCCTTTCTCCTCGCCTTTGCCCTGGGCCTTGGAGCCGGTTTTCTGGCCATGCCCACGCCCCCGGATACGACGCCGGCCTGTCTGGCCAAGGTCCAACCCGTCACCGCCACGGGCCGGGTCATTGAGGTCGATCCCCGCCCCGGCAACCGACAGGCCGTTTTACTCGAAGCGGTGCGTCTGACCGGGGGCGAGTGCCAGGAGACTCCCCTGCCCGGCCGGCTGGCCGTCACCATCGACCACCCGGTCTTTGATCCCGTGCCCGGCGATGTCCTGGCCGTCACCGGCCGAATGCGCCCAACCAGCGGCTTTGCCAATCCCGGCGCCACCGATTTCGCCTTCCTGCGTCGCCTGGACGGCGTCTTCTTCCGTACCTTCGCCCGAGGCGACCGCGCCCAGGTCACGCGATTGTCCCAGGGGCACAATGTCCTGGCCACCTGGCGACAGGCCCTTCGCGCCCGTATCGCCGCCGCCCTGGCCCTGCCCCCTGACGCGCCCAGCCTCGACGAGGCCGCCAAGGCCGGACGGGCCATGGTGCCGGCCCTGCTCTTCGACGACAAATCCGGTTTCACCGAGGACGACCTCGATCTGGTGCGCCGGGCATCCCTGGCCCATACCCTGGCCCTGTCCGGCATGAACGTCGGCTATGTGGTCGCCCTGGCTACGGCCCTGGTCCTTGGCCTCGGCAGGATCACCCCGGGCGTCTACCTGCGTCTTCCCCGCCCTCTGCTCATTGTCCTCGTGTCCGCGCCCCTCGTTGTCGCCTACTGCTGGATCGGCGGGGCCTCGCCTTCGCTCGTGCGAGCCGGCCTCATGTTCGCCGCCTTCGGGCTTATGCTGCTCCTTCGCCGCGACAAGGCCCTCTTTGACGGCCTGTTCCTGGCCCTGGCCGTCTTTTTGATCGTCTCGCCCCTGGCCGTTTTCAGCGCCAGCCTGCAACTCTCCGCCCTGGCCGTGGCCGGCATCGCTGTCTTCTGGCCGCCCTTTGTCCGGCTTACCCGGCGCATCCCCGGCTCGGGCCTGCCGCGCACCGCCCTCCTCTGGACGCTTGGCGTCCTGTGGACCAGCATCACGGCCGAAGCCGCCGTCCTGCCGCTCCTCGCCCGGCTCTTTGGCGACTGGCCCTTCAATCCCTGGATCAACCTCCTGTGGCTGCCGATCCTCGGGGGCGTGGTCATGCCGCTCGTCCTTGGCGGCGCAGCCCTGGCCGCCGTGCCGGGCCTGGAACCGGCTGCCTCCCTGCTCCTTACCGCCGGAGCCGACTGCTGCGCCTGGCTCATGCGCGCCCTGGCCGCCTTCGACGCCCAAGGGCTCCTCGTCTCCCACGCCGTCCTTCGCCCCACCTGGCCCCAAATCATCGGCTGCTACGGCCTGCTCGCCATCCTGGCCCTGGCCGCCGCCGGCCGCGCCCTGCCCAGGGCAGGCCTGGCCGCAAGCCTCCTCCTGCTTCTTGCGCCAACCGCCCTGCACTGCATTGAAGACAGCCAGCCAGACGTCAGCGTCACCGTCTTCGACGTGGGCCAGGGGCAGTCCGTGGCTGTCGCCATCCCCGGCGGCCGCCGCCTGCTCATCGACGCCGGCGGCCTGTTCGGCAGCTTCGACGTGGGCCGGGCCGTTGTCGGCGCAAGCCTCACCGACGGACGCCCGCCGCATATCGACCTGGCCTTCGCCAGCCACCCCCACAGCGACCACGTCAAAGGCTTCGTCTCCCTGCTCACCCGCTTTACCGTCGACGCCTGGTACGACAACGGCGGCACCCCCGAAGGCGATCTGGCCGCCCCCATCGCTGCCGCCCTCGCCAAACGGGCCATCCCCCAACACTCCCTGGCCGCCGGCGACGCCGTCGACCTCGGAGACGGCCTCGCCATCGAAGTCCTCCACCCCGGCCCGGACGACGACCGCAACACCAACAACGGCTCCCTCATCCTGCGCCTGACCCAAAACGGCCACGGCCTGGCGCTGTTCCCCGGCGATGCCGAAACCCGCGTGCTGCGAAAACTCGCCGCCCAAGGACACACCCTCCAGGCCGATATCCTCGTCGTCCCCCACCACGGCTCATCATCAAGCTTCGCCAAGCGGTTCTACGCCGCCGTCGCTCCCAAAGTAGCCATCGCCAGCGCCGGCGACTCCGGCCCCTACCCGTCCGGTAAAGTCTTCGACGCCCTGGCCCGCCTCGGTTGCGCCACCTACGCCACCAACCGCAACGGCGCAGTCACTGTCCGGGTTGACGGCGAAGGGAACATCAAGCGCGTGGAGACGCAGCGATGAGGACGGGAATGAAGAGCCGGGGCGCTGCCCCGGACCCCGCCGGGACGCTGTCCTGGACCTGCCAGGGCGTTGCCCTGGACCCACCGGGGGGGATCATCCCCCCCGGACCCCCTGGATGGGGCGCATGGCGCGGTCTGGATAAGGAGCTGTTGCGAACGCGGCAGTCTGGGAGGACTGTGAGGCGCGGAGGCGCTTGGCGGCTGTGCCGCATGGTTGGTTGCAATTGGGGCCGCCGTGCTCCCCGCGAAGCGCGGGGAGCACGGCGGCCCCAATTGCAACCAACCGGTTCGCCCGGAAAGGCAGGAAGACAAGGGCGTTGGTGCTTTTGGGTCCACCCGGTCAGGCAAAGAAACAAGACTGTTGATGGACGTCATGAAACAACTTTCATTCCAGTCCAGAATACCTAAGGTCGCTGGGCTCCTGCTTTGGCTTCACCCTGTCTGGTTGCTCTTTCGCCAACAAAATGCGGCCCTTGGCCGTTTGCGCAAGGCTTTGCTTGCGCAAACGGCCAAAGGCCGCTGGCGAGTTCGGGTCTGGATTTCGGGCGCTGGGTCTGGCGCGGCTTCCGCGTCGGACCCAGCGCCCGAAATCCAGACCCGATTTTCTTCGCTCCGCCTCCGGCTCCCGCCGCAGACGACGCCCCCACCCGCTTCCCAATATCCCGGCCCCCTATCGAGGGGTCCGGGGGGATCATCCCCCCGGCCGCCGGAGGCATCTTCTGCCTTCCCTCTTCCTCACTTCACTTCACCCCGCTCCACTCAAAAAACAAAATTGAGTTTCTTTTTCAGCGCATCCAGATTGCGGCTTGCCCGGGCGCGGGCCACGGTATTGCCGGCTGCCAGGATATCCCAGACGAGGTTGGGGTCTTTATCGAAGGCTTTGCGGCGATCGCGGATGGGTTCGAGGAAAGCGTTCATGGATTCGACGAGCAGCTTTTTGCAGTCGCCGCAGCCCCAGGTGGCGTGGGTGCAACCGTCGATGATTTCGGGCAACCGGGCGGCGTCGGTGAGCAGCTCGTGGTAGGGAAAGAGGTTGCATTCCTTGGGATCGCCGGGGTCGGTCAGCCGGGCGCGTTTTTCGCAGGTGAGCATGCTCATGACTTTTTTCTTCATGGCATTGGGCTCTTCGGACAGACCGATGGCGTTGCCGTAGCTTTTGCTCATTTTGCGGCCGTCGAGACCGGGCAGTTTCGAATCCGGAGTGAGCAAGGCCTGGGGTTCGACGAAGAAGTTGCCGTAGAGATTATTGGCCCGACGGGCAATTTCCCGGGTCAACTCCAGGTGGGGCAGCTGGTCGAGGCCGACGGGCACGAAGCCTGCCTTGTAGAGGAGGATATCCGAGGCCATGAGCACGGGATAGCCAAGGAAGCCGTAGGTATTGAGTTCCTTGGCGGCCAATTCCTGGAGCTGGTCCTTATAGGTGGGGCAGCGTTCCAGCCAGGGCACGGGGGTGGTCATGGACAGGAGCAGGTGCAGCTCGGCGTGTTCCTTGACCTGGGACTGCTGGAAAATCACGCACTTTTGCGGATCGAGTCCGCCGGCCACCCAATCTTTGACCAGATCGGGCACAAAGCCTTTGATGCGTTTGGGATCGGCGTATTCGGTGGTCAGCGCATGCCAGTCGGCCACGAAGAAGTAGCATTCGTGGCTGTCTTGCAGGTCGATCCAGTTTTTGAGCACGCCGAAGTAGTGGCCGAGGTGCAAGGCTCCGGTGGGGCGCATACCGGAGACGATCCGTCTGTTTTCCTTGGGGGCATTTTCGCTCATGATCGATATTCCATTGGGTCGTCGGGGGGATGAAAAAGCGGCGCGCAGGCCGCGACCTACAGCAACAGATGGGTAAAGTAGCTGACGACCGGCAGGATAAGCCGGCCGAGGATGCCGGTTACGGCCAGAAGCAGCAGCAGGAAAAAGCCCCACCGGCCAAGCTCCATGTAGCGGTCGGCGAGCTGGGGCGGCAGGAAGGCGGCCAGCACGTTGCTGCCGTCCAGGGGCGGCACGGGGAGCATATTGAAAAAGGCCAGGGCCAGATTGACCTGGACGCCGGCGGCGCAGATGTACAGGAGCGGTTCGAGGATACTGTAGGCGGTTGTGCCTGGCATGACACCCATGGCGGCATATTCCACAAGGCGGATGACCAGGGCGAAGCCGACGGCCAAAAGGACGTTCATGGCCGGTCCGGCCAGGGCCACGAGCATCATGCCCCGGGCCGGGTCGCGGAAGTAGCGCGGATTGATGGGCACGGGTTTGGCCCAGCCGATCATGCGGGTGAGCAGAAAGGCCAACGCGCCGATGGCGTCGAGGTGTTTGATGGGATTAAAAGTCAGTCGACCGGCCATTTTGGGGGTGGGATCGCCCAGCCAGTTGGCCACGTAGCCGTGGGCCACCTCGTGAAAGGTGACGCCCATGAGCACGGGCACGAGCAGCAGTGCGATCTCCTGAATAGCGCGTGCAATATCTGGAAACATGGAGATGGCGGCTAGCACGAACGCCCGGCCGGGGCAAGGACTAAGCCGTGCTGTGCAAGGGTCCGGACATGGGCGATGTCGGGGCCCGGCCGGCAGGTATCGGCCCGGCCGGCCCCGGCTGCGTCAGACGGCTGCCCGCCATGCGGGACAGTGGGACATGGGCCGCCTGGAAGTTCAATTCATGGGCTCCCATTCCCTGGCGAAAGCGTAACGGGTTGCCCGGCCTAGGACGCGCTGGCCGTCGCCTTGGCCATGGCTTGCGCCACTTTGGACTTGAGTTCGCCAAGATCCACGGACTTGACCACGTAGTAGTCAGCGGCAATGGACTTGAGATCGTGTTGAAAGCTGTCGTAGGCGGTGCTGAGGATGACCGGGATGGCCTGATCCTTGCCGCGAATTTCCTGGAGCAGATCAAGTCCCGAGCGATTTCCGCCGAGTTTGATGTCCAGGACAACCACATCGGGCGATACCTCCTCCAAAAGCGGCAGGATGGCGTCCTCTCCGTCCGACACAACCACCTGGTAGCCTTCGCCTTCCAGTTCCTCTTGATAGAGCATCCGGATATGCTTCTCGTCATCGACGACCAAGATCTTCCCGCTCATAGATAAACTCCTTGCAATGCGGCACAAATCGACAGGAGGGCTGTCGAACAATTCAATCTTATGCGCAAAACCCGTTCTACGGTCAACCGTTTTCATCCCTGGCCCGGCTTGATTCCCAAAGCCGGCCGGGCTACACAGCCGGCCTATGATAACCGTAACTATCGACGGCAAAAATCCGCCCGTCATCTACCCAAAACTCAAGACCGTGCTCCAATTGCTCCACAATCTTAACCTTCGGGTCAATGATGCCCTGATCATCCGCGACGGCGAACTGCTCACCCCGGACCGCCACCTGCGGCCCGGCGACGAGATCACCGTGCGCCGGGTCGTCTCCCGGGGTTAACCGGATATCTGTCGTTGCGGAAGGGGATGCCTCCGGCGGCCGGGAGGGGGTAACCCCCTCCCGGACCCTCCCTGACAAGGGGAAAGTGTCAAGGGGAAGTTCCCCCAGTCAGTTGTGCGCACGTTGAACATGCGCTCGACCAGGGACCATGGCGACGAGTCAGGGACGCTGACACGGATAGATTGCAGGGACACGATGCCCGGACGGGACGGACGGCGGGACTGACCGGACATTCGGACACATCCGATATTCCAAGTAAGGACAAACTGACAGTATGAAGTGCAAGCGCTGCGGCGAACTGGCGGCGGTGAAGCTGCCAAGCCACCATGCCGGGTTTTGCCCGACCTGTTTCGAGGTTTTTTTCCAGCGGCAGGTGGAAACGGCCATCCGGCGCTACGCCATGATCAAACCCGGCGAGAAGGTGCTGGTGGCGGTGTCCGGGGGCAAGGATTCACTGGCCCTTATGCGGGTGCTCTCCGACCTCGGCCACGACGTGGACGGGCTGCATGTACATCTGGGCATCCCGGATTCGTCCGATCCGGTGTGTGAGCGCACCGAGTCGTATTGTCGGGATAACGGCTTCCGGCTGCATGTGCTGCGCACGGCCGAGGTCGGCCTGGCCATTCCCGACGTCAAGGATGCAGTCCACCGGCCCATCTGCGCCGTGTGCGGCAAGATCAAGCGCCACTACTTCAACCGGTTTGCCTATGAAAACGGCTATGCCGCCCTGGCCACCGGGCACAATCTCGACGACGAGGTGGCCCGGCTTTTCGCCAACACCCTGCGCTGGGACGCCAAGTATCTGGGCACCCAGGGTCCGACCCTGCCGGGCGAGGGCCGCTTTGTGCGCAAGATCAAGCCGCTGTACCGCGTGACGGAGTTCGAGACGGCGGCCTACTGCTTTTTAAAAGGGATCAACCACTGGAAGGCCGCCTGCCCCTACAGCGGCGGAGCCAGCTTCACCGGCCACAAAAAACTCTTTGC
Source organism: Desulfovibrio sp. TomC (assembly GCF_000801335.2). NCBI lineage: Bacteria > Pseudomonadati > Thermodesulfobacteriota > Desulfovibrionia > Desulfovibrionales > Desulfovibrionaceae > Desulfovibrio > Desulfovibrio sp. TomC. Next base: position 80,403 of record NZ_JSEH01000004.1, on the reverse strand, counting down.
CGACCTCGAAGACCGCAGCCCGGGCCAGAAAACAGCCTTTTACGAGGCGTTTTTGACCCAGGGCCGGCCCCATTTCGCGGGTGCGTCCCGGGGCGAGGGCCAGGATACGCTCTATGCCTGCGCCCAGTGCGGCTTTCCGTCGTCCGGGGAAGTGTGCGGTGTGTGCCGGGTGCGGGAGCTGGTGGCGAAAAGAAAGGGTGAAGCGCGGTAGGTTTCTTTTTTAAAGATGCCTCCGGCGGCCGGGGGGATGATCCCCCCGGACCCCTGCACCGGGAAAAAGGGTTCCATGGGTTCCTGACGACCGGAGACAAGCCGGCCGACGGACGCCAGGGCCTGTTAGCGGACCAGCACCTCGCCCAGATCCTTCAGATACGCTTCCAGCATGGCCGGGGTGATGTCGCCCATGTGGCCGATGCGGAAAATCGGGCGCTTACCGGCGGCTTCGAGGTCTTCGTTGAGCTTGGCATAGCCGGGATCAAACAGGTAGCCCCGGGGACGCAGGGCCTCCTTGACGGCCCGCAGATCGGCCGCCGTCATGCCCGGGGCCACCGCCACGGCCGTGACCGTGGGCGAACGGAACCCCTCGGCGGCAAAGAGTTCATAGCCCGGCAGTCTCTTCACAAAGGCCACGGCCATGTCCCGCATGGCCTCGTGTCGGGCGTACCGCGCGGCCAGCCCCTCTTCTTCCACGATATAGCGCAGTTGCAGATACATCTGGTTGCCCAACGCCCCGTTTGGCGTGGACTGGGTCTGGAATTTCTCGGCCCGGCCCAGATGGCTCAAAATATCGGTGGCATGGCCCCGGCAGGCGACATGGCGGGCTTTTTCGATGGCGGCCGGACTGACAAAGCCGATGCCGAAGCCGGCGTGCAGGCCCAGGGACTTCTGGGTGGCCGTGGCGTAAAAATCACAGCCCGAGGCGGCAATGGGGCACGGCGCGCCGCCAAAGATGCTCACCCCATCGACCAGGGCCAAGGCTCCGTGGGCCTTGATGATTTTGCACAGGGCCGGCACGTCGTTGGCAAGGCCGGTTGACGTCTCGTTGTGGGTGATGGCCACCACCGCCGGCTTGTGCTCGGCCATGGCCGCCTCCAGCGCGGCCGGATCGACCGGCCGGCCCGGCTCGAAAGCCAGATGCACGGTCTTTTTGCCGTTGGCCACCGACATCTTGTGCCACAGGTCGCCAAAGGCCCCGACCGTGGCGTGGAGCACAGTCTCGTCCGCAGCCACCAGCGACCGGATGGACGCCTCCATGGCCGTGGACCCCGATCCCAGAAACAGGATGGTGCGGTAGTCGGCGGGCAGATCGGCAATGACGCCGAGATTATGGAAAATGGATTCGAAACGCTTGGCATTCTCGGCGTCGCGGTGCCCGTATTCGGGCCAGGCCCCGGCAGCGCGCACTTCGGGCCGGACATAGGTCGGGCCGGTGATAAAAAGCGTGATTTCCGGAAACGGCGCATTGGCCATATGACTGCTCCCTGTTGCGGTAAGCGGGGAATCATACGGAAAAAGAGCGGGGGCTGCAATGCGTCGGCAGCAAGGCAGAAGATGCCTCCGGCGGCCAAAGGGCACTGCCCTTTGGAAACCCGCCTGGGTTTGTCTGATTTGACGATGCGCCGGGCCAAGTCAGGGCGCGGAAGTTGCGCAGGAAAAGACGGGAAGAGGCCTCCGGCGGCCGGGGGGATCCCCCAGGTCCCCGGCGCCAGGGGGAAACATTGGGCATGAATGCTGCAATATGCGGAGCGGCCGGCAAAATCGGCCAGGGAGACGACTATGCTTCGATTTGCCGTAGCACTGCTCACGCTCTTGGCCGCAGCCTGCGCCCCGGTCGGCAACGGGGAACTGGCGCGGCTGTATAACCGTGACAGCGACGACTGTCTGACCCAGATTCAGGGGCGGCAGGATTTTCGCAGTTTCCGGCAGAAAACGCCGTCGTTTCTGCTGCCGTAACAGGGCAGGGACGCTCCCCCCGTCTACTGTCGGGGGGGCGTTTGCCCGGGGGAAGCGGCCTGCTCGGCCTGACCGCGTCCGAACTGTCTGCGTGACGCCAATGGGGGATGCGCCGGCTACGGCGCACTGGTCTGACCAGCGGCCCTTGGCCCGTTGGCGCGGGACGGAATTTACGGGCGGTCGACTGCGTCCGGGGATTTGGCCGGCGCTTCGGCGTCCCCATCGGCTGCGCCTTCGACGGCATTTTCAGCGTCGGCAGCCTGGGGATAGATGATTTGCCCGGTGGCCTCGTCGTAGACCGGGCCTTCTTCGACATCGCCGCGCTGATTCTTGCGCACGAGCTTTTCTTCTTTCTTCTTTTTCTTTGCCAATTCCTTGGACCGCTTTGCAAAAGTATAAGCGTTTTTGGCCACTTGTCCTCCAGATAAGCTGTTTGAGCCTCCAGACCGGACGTAGCCGGCCCGGGCGCGGGAAATCGGTAAGGGAGACGGAGAGGGGCGTTTGCTAGCGTCTCGTCGTCAAAGATACCCGAAATCGCCAACCGGGGAAAGGGAAATCGTCAGCGACACAAGGCCGGCTCCCCGCCCTCCACGCAAAGCCTCCCCCTCCCGACACCCGCATCGGCCACAGTCTTGCAAGGACAGCGGTAAAGGGCTATAGGCCCAATGCCCTTATTGCTTGCCAAGAGGATGACCAGGCTCTTCAACATGAAAATGAATTGCAAAAATATTCTTTATAAATCGGCAAGTGTCTTTGGCTGTGCCTGCATCATTGCACCATTTACGCTCCATTACAGCCTTGATATTCTCTTCCTGTCTCTCCTTCTCATCCTGGCCTACCGTCTTGATGCAAAAGAACTGTTTCTCTTTTTCATATCACTCCTTCTCACCCTCGGGCTGGCTGAAGGGATGCTCCGTTTCCTGACCAAGACGGATGCCGTCACCACGGCCTATCGCATGGACGACAAATACTTCGGCCCTGGCCATTACACGCCCAATGTCGAGGACGCCATGACCATGCGCTTTGGCGACATCCTGGCCATGGACCCCCTGGCTCCGGCATCCATCCGGGAAGCGCGCCATGTGGCGTTTCACACGGATGACCTGGGCTTTCGCAACGACAGCGACTACCACGGGCAATCCATGGCGCTGGTCGGTGATTCCTTTGTCGCCGGGACCGGGACGGACCAGAGCGCTCTTTTGGGCAATGTCCTGCGCACCGAATTCGGCCTGGACACCTATTCTCTCGGTTTCCCGGGGAACCCGGACGACTACCTGCAATACGCCGATCGTTTTCTCAAGGAAAAGAGCAAGGAGGTCCGATTCGCCCTGTTCGTTTTCGAAGGAAATGACTTGTCGTGCAGTTCGAAGCAACGCAAGAAATTTGAGACAGCCGATCTTCCGCCTTACAGCGCCTGGAAAATACGCCTGGCCAAAGCCATCAACGGCGCCATAGAGCTTCCCATGACCATCATCAACATGTCTTTGCAGGTGTGGCAGAAATATTCCGGCAACGCCTACGACCTAACCGATACCTACCGCATTGGCGCAAAGGACGTCGGCTTCTACGGTCCCTACACCGATGCGGCGCTGTTTGCCCACTGCAGCTTCACGTTCTCCGCCCCACCTCCCGAAGCCCTCTCCCGCGTGGCCATGGTCTTTTTCATCCCGGCCAAATACCGGGTCTACTACGACTTCATCGACGCCCCGGACAAACCGCCCCTGCCCCGGCCGGCCTCGGGATTCACCGACATGCAGCGCTATCTCGACCAATGGGGCATCCCGGCCTACGACCTCACGCCGGCCCTGACCGAAGCAGCCGGCCGTCTCCTGCCGGAAGGGGGCTATGTTTTCTGGCGCGACGACACCCACTGGGGGCCGGCCGGCATCCGGGCGGCAGCGGCAGTGGTGGCCCAAAAATTGCGGGAATACGAGGCCGACCGGCCAGCCCCGAAGCACCCCTGAAACGCTTGGCCGGGCTATTTCCGGCTCGCGGCCACAACAAACGGGGGCAACAAGACAGCTCGCCGGCGCCAGCGGCCAGAGATGCAAAGGCCAGGGTGAGGACGCGCCCCCATCTTGCCCCCGGGCCGGCCCGGCGCTATAGCCTCCCCATGCAGCAGCCCGAAATCATCCTCATCCGCGTGTCCGGCGACGACAAGCCCGGCCTCACCGCCGCCATCACCGCCGAGCTGGCCAAATTCAAAGCCGATATCCTGGACATCGGCCAGTCCGTCATCCACGACAGCCTGACCCTTGGCATCCTCGTGCGCGTGCCGACCACGGCCGAGTCCACGCCGTTTTTAAAGGATCTGCTCTTTTGCGCCCACAAGCTTGGGGTGAATCTCTCGTTCACGCCGGTCGATGCCGGCAACTATGAGAACTGGGTGGACGCCCAAGGCAAACAACGGCGCATCGTCACCCTGCTGGCCCGCAGCTTAAACGCCGAGCATATCGCCGCCGTCACCGGCGTCATCGCCCAAAACGGGCTCAATATCGACATCATAAACCGCCTGTCCGGCCGCACCTCCTTAGACGGCAGCAACGCCCCGCGCATGGCCTGCGTGGAATTTTCCGTGCGCGGCACGCCGGCCGACCTGACCACGCTGAAAAGCGAATTTCTGGCCATCTCCGCCGACATGGGCGTGGATATCGCCATCCAGGAAGACAACGCCTTTCGCCGCAACCGGCGACTGGTCGCCTTTGACATGGACTCGACGCTGATCGCCGCCGAAGTCATTGACGAACTGGCCAAGGCGGCCGGCGTCGGCGCGCAGGTCTCGGCCATCACCGAATCGGCCATGCGGGGCGAGATCGATTTCAAGGAAAGCCTGCGCCGTCGGCTGCTCCTCTTAAAAGGTCTGCCCGCCGCCACCCTGGCCGAGGTGGCCCAGCGCATCCCCTTAAACGACGGGGCCGAGCGGCTGATCACCAACCTCAAACGCTTCGGCTACAAAATCGCCATCATCTCCGGCGGGTTCACCTACTTCGGCAACCGCCTGAAGGACCGCCTGGGCATTGACTACGTCTTTGCCAACGAGCTGGAAATCGCAAACGGCCTGCTGACCGGCGGCGTTGTGGGCGAGATCGTGGATGCGGCCAAGAAGGCCGAGGTCTTGCGGATGATTGCCGAAAAGGAAGGGCTGTCCCTGGAGCAGGTCATTGCCGTGGGCGACGGGGCCAACGACCTGCCCATGCTCGGCATCGCCGGCCTTGGCATCGCCTACCACGCCAAGCCGGTGGTCAAAAAAGGGGCCGGCCACTCCATCTCCACCCTGGGCCTGGACAGCATCCTCTATCTGGTCGGCGTCCGCGACCGCGACACTCTTTCGTAACGGCTCCGACACAGCCAGGCAGACCAGGGGCGCGGTTGACAGAGTTTGTGCGAATTGTCACACATCCGGCATTCGGGTGTAACCGAAAACCGTTCGTGACAAGGGTTATCGCCAACGACGACGACGGGCGACCACCCACCCCCGCGTCCAACCAGGAGCCACGTTTTGGAAAGCCCGCTCGATCAAGCCATCCACAAGCTCAAGGTGGATGTGTTGCACATGATGCATCTGGCCCAGGACGCCGTAAAAAAGGCCGTGGTCAGTCTCCAGGAACACGACCCGGCCCTGGCCCGCGAAGTCATCGACGCGGACCGGGAAATCAATGAGTTCGAATGTCGCGTTGATTCGGAAAGCCTTAAAATCCTGGCCCTGCACCATCCCGTGGCCAAGGATCTGCGCTTTATCGTCGGCTCCATGCGGATGCTGGTCAATATCGAACGTCTGGGCGACGAGGCCGTCAACATCGCCGAGCGGGTGCTGGTGCTGACCACGGAAACGCGCCAGCCCATCCACAGCAATCTGCTCCAGCTGGCTGATCTGGCCCTGGAACTGCTTGCCGCCTCCATCTCCTGCTACATGGACCTCGACGACGCCTGCGCGCTCAAGGTCATCGAGCAAAACGCCGCGGCCCTGGAACTCAACGTGCGCATCTTCCGCGAAGTGACCACGGAGATGATCCGGGAGTCCCGGCCGGTGGAGCGGGCCGTGCAGCAGTCCTTTGTGGCCCACAGCTTGAAGCGCGTCTGCGACCAGTGCGCCAACATTGCCGAATCGACCATCTTCATCCGACGCGCCGTGGACTACAAGCACAAGTGCGCCCCGCTGCCCGGCCCGGCCTGAGCCGCCGCCGTCTGCCCAAACGGAAAGAACCCGGCGCACTTTGATGCCCCGGGTTCTTTTCATTGCCGCTGTGGTCGCCGCCTATCCGGCGGCCTCGCCCTGTCCGGCCTGCCCGCCTGCCGTCTCCCCGGCGGGCCGGTTCCTGGGCCGCTTGGGAATGCCGTGTTCACAGGGCGTCCCGGTCTGGCACAGGCCGCAGCTGTTGACCGGGATGCCCGGCATCTGCTCCCGGGCGACATAGGGTGCGGTGACGTTTCGAATATAGTTGTAGCACAGTTGCTTGTCATGGCCGGCTTCGCTGATGGCTCCGGCCGGGCAGCGCTTGATGCAGGAGCGGCAAGGCACGCCGGCGGCCCGCAGGCACCATGCGTCGTGGCGGGCATAGGGCCGGGGCGTTGGCGGCAGGACCATTTCGGCCACCACCGAGCCCACCCGCACGGCCTTGCCGGCCGGGGTGATCAGCCCATCGGACAGGCCAAAGGTCCCCAGGCCGCAGACATGGGCGGCGTGGCGTTCGGACCAGCGCGAGGCAAAGCCGTACCGCGCCGAGGTGGCCCGGTCCCATTGGGGGAGCAGGACCGGAGCCACGGCCGCTCTGCCCTGCCCGACCAGGGTTTCGACCACGAAGCGGCGCAAATTTTCGTTTATCATCTCGCCGTAGTGGCGCACCTGGGACCAGGGCAGGCTCGGCAGCAGCCGACAGCGGCGGTGGGCTTCCAGGGTCCGCGCGGTCTGGGGCAACACCCAGGCAATGACGGTCACGTCCTCGGGACGAATCTTCCGGTCGGGAAAGGCCAGGGACAGGGGTTCGGCCGGGGTCCAGTAGAAGTCCGGACCGATGTCGTTGCGCAGCCAGTCGAACAGTGGATCAGCCCCGGAGGCGCAGCCCACCAGCGGCGTGTCAAAGGCGGGTTCGTCAAGTCCCGGAGCCAGGGCATTGTTGGCCGGATCGGCCATCCAGGCTGCAATCGTCCGAGCGATAGCGGTGTCCATGACGCACTCCTTCCCGGCTGCCGGCGGCCCGGCGTCAGGTTGTCAACCAGCGCCAATCCCCCTTGAAAACTTCCCCCATTGCAGGGGTCCGGGGGGATGATCCCCCCGGCCGCCGGAGGCATCTTCCTCTTACTCTTTCTTCTCTTTACTCTTCTTGCGCTGGAACTTGTTCACAGCGTTATTATGTTCGTCGAGCGTCTTGCTGAATATGTGTTCGCCTGCGCCGTTGGCCACGAAGTAATAGAACTCATGCACTTCGGGATTGGCCACGGCCTGCATGGATTTGAGTCCTGGCGAACAGATGGGACCGGGGGGCAGCCCGGGACGGGTATAGGTATTGTAGGGATTGGCAGGATCTTCGAGGTGGGCGCGGGTGATGTTGCCGGTATATTTCTCACCCAGGCCGTAGATGATGGTGGGATCGGTCTGGAGCAGCATGCCCTTGGCCACGCGGTTGGCAAACACCCCGGCCACGCGCGGGCGCTCGGCATCGACGCCGGTCTCCTTTTCCACGATGGATGCCATGGTGACGAAGGCGAGGAGCGCCTTGCCGGCGGGCTTGTCGCCGGGCCAGACGGCGTCGGCCTGTTTCCAGAATTCCTTGAGCATGGCCTCGACCACGTAGGTTCCGTCGTCGGCCCGTTTGCGGGTGAAGAGGTAGGTATTGGGAAACAGGAACCCTTCGGCGTTTTCGGCCGGGATGTTGTATTTTTTGAGCAATTCCGGGTCGCTGGCGGCCCGTAAAAAGGCCTGGGCCGAGCATAGGCCGGCCTCTTCGGCCGCTTTGGCGATCTGGCGCATGGTCCGGCCTTCCGGGGCGGAGAGCTTGTGCTGCACCCCCTTGGCCGTGGTCAGGTAGTCGAGCAGCCGCATGGGCGTCCAGCCGGTTGAAACTTCGAACTCGCCGGCTTTGACGCGGCTGCTTTTCTCCGTGACCTTGGCCAGGAGTTTAAAGCCCTCGGCGTCGCGCAACACGCCTTCGGCCACCAGCATGGCGGCGGTGGCGTCAAAGGACTGGCCTGGTTCGATGAAGACGGTTTTGGTTTCGCCCGGTGTCTGGGGCGGTACGGACAAAAATTCGTAGGCGCGGTAGCCAACGAGGCCGCCAAGGATGCAAAGGACAATCAGGAAGCCGGCTATGATGGATCGAAGCATATTTCCCCACCGCGGAGGTAGCGTTCCAGGATGACTGCCGCCGACATGGCGTCCACCCGGGCGAGGAGTTCCCGGCCGGTATGGCCGGCCTCGCGCAGCCGTTCAGCCGCCTCTTCGGTGGAATGGGCCTCGTTGGCGAAGCAGATGGGCAACGTGGTGCGTCGGCTCAGGCGCGCCGCAAATTTGCGCACCTGCCGGCCGGTTAAGCCCTCGTCGCCGCCGGCCCGGGCCGGGTAGCCGATGACGATGCGCGCCGGCTTGTGTTCCTCGATAACCGCAAGCAGGCGGCAAAACAAGGCGTCGCGGGTGTCCCAGGCAATGGTGGTCAGGGGAAAGACAACGGTCCCTTCGGGGTCGGTGACGGCGATTCCCACCCGGGCCTGTCCGTAGTCGATGGCGAGAATCTTTCCCATGGAGCGCTAGCCGCGCACCCGGGCGGCCTTGGCGTTCTTGGAGAGGAGCTTCTTCCACTTGGGACCGTCGAGCGCCTCGGCCAGATATTCCAGCGTGTGCATAACCGTATGTTTATCGTGCATTTCCGAGAGGATACGCGAGATGCCCATTTTGCACGACGGACAGCCGACCAGAATTGGCATGGCTTCCGAGGCCTCGGCCAGATTCTCGGCCAAGGTCTCGCGCTTGCGGTCGCGCAGCCGGTTGTAGATGGCCGGGGTGGTCATGGCCCCCATGCCGGATTCGCCGCAGCAATTGGGCGAAAGAACGACAGGACGGCCAGTGGTCTCGGCCAGGGCGGTCCGGTACAGGTCGGCGGCCTTGGTCTTGGGCACGCCCGACCATTCGCTGTGGCAGGCGGCGTGGTAGAGGATGGGCGAGGCGTCCTCGCTTTTCGGGAAATCCAGACGGCCGAGCAAAAACTGGGTCACGTCCATGTGGACAAGGTTTGGCCGCAGGGTTTTAAGCTCATGCTCTTCAATGGACTCCCGGCAGGTGCCGCAGCTGGTCAGGCTGTAGGCCGGAGCCAGGCCCAGCTTGTCGGCTTCTTCCAGGAGCGCCGCCAACGCGGCCCGGTTGCGCTCGCGGTTTTGGCGGTAGGCCTCGCCCATGCCGGCGGCCAGCAGCGGATAGCCGCAGCACAGATGGGTGTGCGGCATGAGCACCGCCACCTCGGCCCGAAGCAGCAGATGCACGGCCGCCATGCCGATGACGCTGGAAAAGACCGATGCCCCGCACCCCGGGAAATAAAGCACCGTTTCCGGGGCCTCGCGCCCGGCCTGGGGAATGAAAATCGAACCTTTGTCCAGGTCGAGCCGCTCGGCCAGATTGCGCAGGCCAAGGGATGGATTGGGGCCGCGAAGACCGGGATTTTCAATGCGGTTGCGCCAGAATTTCGGCAGAAGCGGCATGACCTTGTTGTGAAATTGCTGGCCGTAGGCCATGAGCTTGGCCGCCTGGGGCACGCGCTTGGCCGGGTCCTCCACCAGATAATTGAGAATCTTGTGCTTGATGGGATGGCCGCCGCAATCCTGCTGATCCAGGAAGCTGCGCAGCCCCAAGGCCACCTGGCCGGACTCGATTTTGACCGAACACACGCCTGTGCACTTGCCGCAGGCGGTGCAGTGGTCGGTGATGCCGCGCAGCTTGTCCAAAAGGGCCGTGTCCGGCTCGCCATGGGTGATCTGGGAATAGTAGATGGCTTCGATCAGCGCGCCGAAGCTGATGTTTTTGTTGCGCGGATGGTAGAGCATGCCGCGCTCGGGCGCGAACATCGGGCAGACCTGCTTGCATTTGCCGCAGCGGTTGCAAAACTGGATGCCGCTTAGGATCGAAATCAGAATGTCCTTGTCCGGCAACGCCGTCTTCTTGATGTCGCGGATGAGCCGGTTAAAGGAAAACGTATACGGCTCGACCTCAAGGACGCGGGTGGTCAACTTGCCGGGGTTGATGATGTTTTTCGGGTCCACCCGCTTTTTGTAGGCCTTTAGCGCATCGATCTTGTCCTGGGCCAGGAAGGCGATCTTGGTGATGCCGATGCCGTGCTCGCCCGAGACCGCGCCGCCAAGGCGGGTGACCGTCTCGAAGACCTCTTCAGCGGCCTCCCAGGCCTGCCGCATCATCTCGGGATCATTGGAATTGACCGGGATATTGACGTGGCAGTTGCCATCGCCCGCGTGCATGTGGCTGGCCACCTCGATGCGGGTGGCGGCCATCTCGGCGTGGATGGCGGTCAGACGTTCCTTGAGGCGCGGATACCGCGAACCCAGATCCGTGAAAAAGTAGTGCGTCTGGACTTCGACTTCCGAGTCGGACAGGTCGCGGGCGGAAATCTTGTCGCGCAGCACCCGGTCGCAAAATTCCAGCTCCATGGCGATAAATTCGTCCGAAGCCGGAATGCCGGGCAGCCGGCCGGCGTTTTGCAGGGCCGTGCGGTAGGCCCGGGCAATGCACTTGAGATTGAGTCCTTCCAAGAATTCAGCGAATTCCGGGACCACGGAAAGCGGAATGACCACGTCTTCATTGATCTTGAATCCCGAGGTGCGCCGGGAGATGGCCGAGAGTTTGTGGCGGTCTTCCCAGTACAATTCGGCGGTTTTGGCGTCCTTGGCCTCAAACACGTCCACGTTGTCGTAGGGATCGACGATGTCCACGATGTCGGCGGCGGCTCGCAACATGGCGTCCTCATCGTCGGAATCGAGCTGCAAAAGCAGGACCGAGATGGGGTCGCCTTCGTAGAGGGCGGACTTTTTGGCGTAGCTGATGGCCTTGACGTATTTGGAGTTGAACTCCTCCAGGGCCGAAATCTTGACCGCATCGCCTTCCTCGCGGATGCGGTTTCGCAGTCCCACCACGTCGCGGATGACGCACATGGCATTTTTCATGGACCGCCCGAAAAACTCCAGGCACAGCGTGCGGGAATATTTGGGAATGGCATAGAGGGCGAAACAGGCCTCGGTGATGATGCCGTCCACGCCTTCCTTCTGCACGCCAGGCAGGCCGCCAAGGAACTTGTTGGAGACGTCCTTGCCCAGGTTGACGCCGCGAATCTGGTTGCCCGGCAGCGTCACCACGTCGCGCACGGCCCCGTCCTCGTCGAGAATCTCAAAAACGGCCGTTTCCTCGGGCTGGATCTTGTGGCGCGGATGGTCCACCCGGCGCACCTCGATGATCTCGCCCGTGGCCTCGACCATGCGGTAGCTGATGATGTTGTCCAGCGTGGTGCCGTATTCAAAGGCGAAGGGACCGCCGGCGTTCTCGGCGATGTTGCCGCCAAGGGACGAGGCCGCCTTGGAGGCCGGGTCCACGGTAAACAGCAGGCCCTTGGCCGCCGCCGCCTTGATGGCGGTGAGCGTTATGACGCCGGTCTGGGCGCACAGGGTCTTGGCTTCGACGTCGATGTCCAGGATCTTTTTGAACTTGGCCAGACTGAGGATGGCCGAACGGCGGTGGGCCGGAATGGCCCCGCCGGTCAGGCCCGAGCCGCCGCCGCGCGGGATGATGGCGAATTCGAGTTCGTTGGCCAGCCGCAGGATGTGGCGGATGTGCTCTTCGGTCTCGGGCAGAAGCATGCACAGCGGCAGCTCCATGCGCAGGTCCGTAGCGTCGGTGGAACATTCGATCAGCGAATTGGGCGCGGTGACCACGTCCTCGTCGGGCAAAAACTGGCGCAGCCGCTCGACCAGATTGTCGCGGAACCGGCTGTCGGCCTCATAGACATCCCAGAAGGCCTTATAGGCTTTTTTGATGGTGCGGGGATAGGTGCCCCAGGCCTTGGGGTTGGCGTCGGCCAAACGCTTTTCCACGGAAGCCTTGACGTCGGCGGCATTGATGAAGGGATTGGACCGCACCAAAAAGAGTTCGGCAGCCACGGCCACGGCCAGATTCTTGGCGTCTTCGGGCCAGGTGTCGAGTTCCTCGGCAGTGATGTCGAGAACCCGGGGCACAAGACGTTCCAGGGGCAGGGAAATATGAGGTGTTCGCTCCGACATGATGGGCGCTTCCGGCGAGGGTTAAAGAAGGGAGGGAGTCAGATAATGCCGTTGCCGTCGTTTGGCAAGCAACGGGGCTGGTGAAGACAAGGTTTGGCCGGGAGGGACTGTAATCCCGGCCACTGGCGCTGTTGCTGCCGCCGGCGGCAGCAACCGGAGCCGGCAACCAACTGCAGCTTTAAAAGCATGCCTCAGGCCGATATGGGTCGTCAAGCCGGAGCCTTGCACGCAAACAGGCGGCCCCGAAGGACCGCCCGCCGTTCTTTCTTTACGGTCGAAACCGCTTACGCCGCCATTGCCCCGGCCGCCCCTGCTTGACTGCCGGCCGGCCAAGGCCACAACCGCGCCAAGCCGTGTCCTCCGACATCCGCCGGTCAGGAAGCGGCAACCAGTTGCGCCTCCCAAGCCTCAACATGGTACAGGCTGGTTCCGGGATTTTTGGCCCAGGCGCAGGTCTGCTCCATGTTCGTTTCCACGGGCCAGGGGCTCTTGTCGGCCAGGACGGCGGCCAGCGAAGCCCCCTCGACCTGGGCCACGTCGGAAATGCGCAGCGCGTGCTGCGGGCCGGAAATATAGCGAATTGTGTAGGTATTCATGTCCGCCTCGCCATGATTCCTTGACCGCGGCCGGCCCCAAAACGCAACCGCCGGCGGCCAAGGCTTGAAAGACAAAGAACAGGCGAAGGCGGTTGACAGATCTTCAAGCCGCCCTCGCCTGTTCGCGTTTACACTCCCCTACCCGTGCACACCCGGGAAGAAGAAGGCGCTGACGAAGTAGAGCACCACCAAAAGCGATGTGCCAAGTCCGAGGCTCCAGCGGATCAGTTTTATCTCAACAGGCTGGAGCGGCTCGTACTCCATCTTTTCCATTTCGGCGGCAACATTGACTTCTTTTGGTATTTCCATCTGATACTCCTAATAAACTAGACGAGTGGCGGCTTGACGCCGTGGAAGAACAGCCAGGAGATAAAGAGCCCGATCCAGATGATGAAGCCAAACAGGCACACCACGTACACAGCGGCCAGTCTGCCAATGCCTTCCTCCCAGAGTTTCTTGAAATTGGAAACCACGCCGATGGTAAAAAAGGTCAGGATAAAAAAGATGCCCCGGAAGGTGCCCGTGCCGGCAATGGCCGCCTTGCCGAACTTCAGCATGTCGCCGCCCTTGGCGCACAGGATGAGCATAATCAGGAAGGTGATCACATAGCCCAGGACAAAACGCGGGAAACGGTCGAGTACTTCCGAGAAGCGCATGCGCTGCCCGGGCTTGCATTCGATCATGGTGCACCAGATAACGGCCAGGACGAAGGACCAGATGCCGATGAACACGTCAATAAAGATCTTGATCGTGGTGGCCGTCATGGTCACCCAGCCTTCCTGGTAGTTGATGCCGTAGTCGGCCAGGGCCTTGGCCCGGATCAGGGCGTCGGTGATGACGCCGCTGGCGATGGCCCCGCCGTCGGATTTCACGGCCAACCCCATCCAGGCGCCGGCCACCAGCGGTTCGGTGGACAGGCCCCACTGGGCGGCAAACGGCAAAATGAGCATTTCCACGCAGGTAAAGACCACCACCAGCGAGGAGACCATGATGGGCACGATGGGCCGGGCGCGGATGGCCCCGCCGGTGGCGATGGCCGCGGACACGCCGCAGATGGAGATGCCCGAGGCCAGGGGGGCGGCCCATTCGCGGCTGAATTTAAAGTGTTTGCGGGCCACGTAATAGACCAGCGCCCAATAGATCAGATAGGCTTCGACAATGGCGCAAAGGCCCCGGAAGATGACCGAGGAAGCCAGCCCCAGGGCGTCCACGGACTTGACGCCCAGTTCCGCGCCAAGGACCACGATGGCGATCTTGACGTACATTTCAGGCCGAAGCGCTTCCTTGAGCTGTTGGGCCACGCCGGGCATGAAGTTGCCGATAAAGACGCCGGCCAGCAGGGCGATGATGAATCCGGCTTCGCCCGTCAGCCCCAGGGACCAGGGAATGCCGAATTTGGCGGTCTGGTCCGGCGTGGCGGCGATGACCGCGTAATGCCCCAGAACCCAGCATGCGTAGCTGACAAAAAACACCACAGTGAAGCTGCCGACAAATTTGCCCACATTGCCGCCGAGCATCCGTATGCCGATAGCCAACACGGCGGTGATGAAGACATATGTCGCAAAGAGCGCGCCCCAGCCGCCGAGGTCTTTGTACGAGCCAGTCGCCGTTGCCAACGCCTTGCTAAAAGAAGTCCAGACGTTGACCTTGATGCCCCAGCCGAGCAGATCGATGCCGGAGAAATTGAGCATGGACAGCAGGAACAAGAACAACCCGAGTATCAGGGCGAGCTTGTCCTCCGTCAGCCACCGTTTTTCAGCCATTCCATACCTCCCTCTGTTCTACGATGATACGGGGATCACCATTGTTGTGCAGACACGCGCCTTGCGCCGGCCAAGCAGCCAGCTCCCGCCCATTGCGCGGAGAGCCAACGAAACCCGCCGTCGTCGTCGGTTCCGTCACGGCCCCTCCTGTCCGCTGCCGGCTGCAACTTCCCCTTCGAAGCCGTGGCCGGCGTTACCCTTCTGCAAAGTGGGGGCCACAAGACAGCACAACCTATCATACTAAATTATAATGGTATTTTACAAACACCACGGCCAGTCTGCCAACTCCGGTTGGCAGACTGAAGCCGCATGGTTGCAGTGTGTTGTTGCCCGACCGCGCCGCTCTCCGGTCAAGAGATGCGGTGGAACCTTTCCCGAAGGGCTCATGATCGGGCTGTCGGTCTCATAAAAGGTGGGCTGTAGGTGGTCACCTTGGCCTGGCGGCCGAGGATAGGCGGGGAGTCTGTCCTGTGAGAGCCGAAGGCCTTCAAGGCCATCGACGACGAAAGGAACCTTGGGATTTGACGCCGGCGGCAACACCCGGGTCGCACGGTTCAAGGACGTCTGGGAGAATACCGAAGAGCTGGGCGCAACACGTCGTGGAAGCTGGCCTATGCGGGTTCAATGACGCCGAGTGCGGGAAACCCGTCCCCCACGCAACCAGCTTCCACTGCGCTCCTGTCCCAGTCGTCTTTCAGGTTTTTCCAACCTGCAGTGTTACAAAACCTTTCCTGGTCTGTAAGGATACCCGCGCCCCCTACTTCACAATAAACACGCTGCGCGTGGAATACTCCGCCACCCGGGACGACACGCTGCCCAGGAGCATCCGCAGCGCCCCATGCTTGCCGGTGGAACCGATGACGATGAGATCGGCCGCCATCTCGTCGGCGGCTTCGAGGATGGCGTCAGCCGGGCGGCCGGTCTTGATGACCAGTGCGGCGT
This sequence comes from Desulfovibrio sp. TomC, assembly GCF_000801335.2. Classification (NCBI taxonomy): domain Bacteria; kingdom Pseudomonadati; phylum Thermodesulfobacteriota; class Desulfovibrionia; order Desulfovibrionales; family Desulfovibrionaceae; genus Desulfovibrio; species Desulfovibrio sp. TomC. The sequence continues at coordinate 64,883 of NZ_JSEH01000004.1, read as the reverse complement.
CAACGCCTTTTTCGGCCAGACGGGCCATGACCTTGCCCATGGTCTTGCCAGCCTCGTCGGTGAGCGAGCGGGACACCAATTCGCAGGTCTCCATCCCAATTTCCTCGCTCGCCAGACACAGATCCGGGACCACATTGACCACAACCACCGATCCTCCACTCTTGCCGGCGATGCCGACGCCAACATCAAGAGCCTTGTCCGCCTGAGCCGATCCGTCGTGGGCCACAAGAATTTTCATCCGTTTCCTCCTTTGTCCTGGGGGAGGCCCCCCCTCCACAAAACCGAGGCCAGGGAATCCTCCATTGTGATCTATTACCGTATTGCGATTATTAACGCAACTTTTCTATTCCCTGCCAACTCCGGTTGGCAGCCTGACGCCGCGCGGCTGCATTGCCTTTTTTCCCCGGCCGTCCCAAACTCCGGACAGGAGCAGACATGAAAACCCTCAAACACCGTTTCATGGTCGGGCTGTCGGTCAGCATGGTCGCCCTTGGCGTCTTTTTCGCCGTGGTGATCTCCATGAATCTGCGCGACCAGCTCGTCACCGACACCGAGCACAAAGCCTCGCTGGTGCTGTCCCAGGTCGAGGCCATGCAGGCCTATGTGCGCGAGGTGCTGCGCCCGGTCATGTACGACCGGCTGCCTGCCGACGACTTCGTGCTTGAGGCCATGTCCACCTCGTTTGTCACCCGCAAGGTCATGAGCGACTTGAACAGCCGCGACGACCAGTTCCGTTACCGCCGGGTGGCCGTGGGCGCGCGCAACCCCGATTACGAGGCCGATCCCTTCGAGCGCATGACCATGGAGCGCTTTGCGGCCGATCCGTATCTGGCCCGACTGGAGGAAATCACCCGGCGCGACGGAGAAGAGGTCTATATGGCGGCCCGGCCGGTACGCTTTGAGGACTCGTGCCTGCACTGCCACGGCGACCCGGCCAAGGCCCCCAAGGCGCTCATTGTGCGCTATGGCGACACCAGGGGGTTTTGGCGGCACGAGGGGGAACTGGTGGGGCTCGACATGGTGACCATGCCTGTGGGCGGAGCGCTGGGGCAGATCAAGGGCAAGACCGTCGGCTTCCTGTCGCTTTTCGCTCTGGGCATGGGCGCTTTTTATCTGACGCTGCAGGTGTTTTTCGACCGGCTGGTGGTGGTCAACCTGCGCCGGGCAACGGAGGTTTTGCGCCGGTACTTCCCCAAAGAAGCCGGTGAGACCCCCGAAAAAACCGCCGACGCCGGGGAAATCGAGGAGATCTACGCCGGCATCGACGCCTTGGCCTCGCGCCTCAAGGAAGCCCGGGAGAAGATCGAAGACCATGCCCAGAATCTGGAACGCAAGGTGGCCGAGCGAACCCTGGATCTGGCCCGGGAAGCAGACGAACGCCGCTCGGACGTGTCGCTTTTCGTCGAACTCTTGAATATTTTGAATCTTTCCCAGACCAGGGCCGAGCTGCTGGCGGCGGCCCTGGCCCGCATTGCCGGCCGATTCGGGGCCGACACCGTCGCCTATGAGTGCGAATTTTCCGACGGCAGTTCCATTGTCTGGCCGGCGGGCGTCACCCCGCCCCCGCCCCCTGGGGACTGGCGCAGACTGGTGGCCGAAGGCGAATTACGCCTGACCGATCAGGCGGCCCTTATACCGGTGCGCACCACCGACGTCAGCCGTGGGCTCCTGCGCCTCTATTTCCCGGCGGACGGTCCCGGTCCTGATCCCGAGGCCGCCGATCTCTACCGGGCCATCGGCCAGCAGCTCGGCATTGCGCTGGAAAACCTCGACGCCATCAATTCACTTTTGGCCCAAAACGTCCTGCTCGGTTCCATCTTCGACGGCATCTCCGACCCGCTGGCCCTGATCGACAGCGCCAGCGGCATCATCCTGGCCAACGAACCGGCCCGGGAACTGGCCCGCGCCCTGGCCGACACGCCTCCCCTCCCTGGTCAGAGGCCGCGCCTGCCGGCCAGATTGCTGGGCGAACCAAGCTCCGACGCCCCGTCATCGCCTGTTGCCGACGAACCCGTTTTCACCACCGTCAGCCTCGACGGCGGCCGTTCCTTTGCCGTCACCCGCTACCCCCTGGCTGCGCCCGCCGGCCAGTCGCGCCGCTTTGTGGTCTATGCCCGGGAAAATACCGCCGAACGCCGGATGCTTGAGCAGATGCGCCAAACCGAAAAACTTGTGGCCGTGGGCAAACTGGCGGCCGGGCTGGCCCACGAGATCAACAACCCCCTTGGCGTTATCGCCTGCTACGCAGAGCTCTTGCGCCAAAGCCTGGTTGATCCCCAGGCCGTGGACGATCTGGCCGTCATCGAACGCCACGCCACCCTGGCCAAGAAGGTGCTGCGCGATCTGCTGGACTTTGCCCGGCCCCGGCCGGCCAACCCCGGCCCCTGCGACCTCGGCGCGTTGATCGCAAGCCTGGCCCGCATCTTCGCAGTCCAGAGCCAAGCCCGCCGCGTGTCCCTGTCCGTCAGCGTCCCAGGCGACCTGCCGCTGGCCAAGGCCGACGCCACCGCCCTGGAACAGGTGCTCTCCAACCTGCTTTTAAACGCCCTGGACGCCGTTGCCCCGGGTACGGGCCGGATCACCCTGGCCGCCGCCCTCTCCGGCGACTGCCAGCACCTGATCCTCACTGTGGCCGACAACGGTCCCGGCATCCCGCCAGCCGATCTGCCCCACATCTTCGACCCGTTTTTCACCACCAAGGACGCCGGGCGCGGCTCGGGTCTCGGGCTGGCCGTGGCTTATGGCCTCATGCGCGAAATGCACGGAACCATTGAAGTGGCCAACGACGGCGGCGCGGTCTTCACCCTGGCCCTCCCCGCCTGCGTTGGTTCCTGCCAGGAGCAAACCCCATGACCGCCGCCCCCCGCGTGCTCATCGTCGACGACCAGCCCGACTTCGCCAAGGGTCTCGTGCGCCTGCTTGCGCCCAAACTCCCGGCCGCCAGCCTGGCCTGCGTGCTCTCCGGCGAAGCGGCCCTGGCCGATCTGGCCATCTTTCCATGCGACGTCATGGTCACCGATCTACGCATGCCGGGCCTAAGCGGCCTTGATCTGCTGCCCAAGGCCCTGGCCCTGGCCCCCAACCTCGGCATCGTGCTTCTAACCGCCCACGGCGACATCGATTCCGCCGTCCTGGCGCTTCGGGCCGGGGCCTACGATTTCCTGACCAAACCCGTGGACTCCGACCACCTGGCCCGGGTCATTGCCAAGGGTCTGGAACGGGCCGCGCTGCTGCACGAAAACCGTCGGCTGCGGGCCGCCGTGGCCGCCTGCGGGGTCGATCCCGGCCTGCTCGGCCAGTCTGCGGCCATGCGCCACGTCCAGGACACCCTCGCCGCCGTGGCTGCCTCGGACTACACCGTGCTCATTCGCGGCGAATCCGGCACCGGCAAGGAACTGGCCGCCAGGGCCATCCACGCCCAGTCGCGCCGGGCCGGCGGCCCGTTTCTGTCCGTCAACTGCCCGGCCATCCCGGACCAGATTCTGGAAAGCGAACTCTTCGGCCATGTGCGCGGGGCCTTTACCGGAGCCGAACGCGATCGCCGGGGCCTTTTCGTCGCCGCCAACGGCGGCGTTCTCGTCCTGGACGAAATCGGCGACATCCCCATGAGCGTGCAGACCAAACTCCTGCGCGTCCTCCAGGAACACGAAATACGGCCCGTCGGGTCCAGCAAATCCATACCGGTCGACGTGCGCATCCTGGCCGCCACCAACCAGGATCTCGAAGCCCGCATTGCCGACAAGACCTTCCGCGAAGACCTCTATTATCGTCTCAATGTGCTCACCGTGCGCCTGCCCCCCTTGCGCGACCGCCGCGATGACATCCCGCTCCTGGCTACCGCCTTCCTGGAGCGCGCCTGCCGCGAAATGGGCCTTGGCGACAAGGAATTCTCCCCCGAAGGGCTCGCCGCCCTGGCCGGCCGCGACTGGCCCGGCAACGTGCGGGAGCTGCTCAATTACGTACGCCGCCTGACCGTCTTTTCCCACGGCGACGTGGTCAGCGCCGCCGCCGTCGCCAACGCCGACCCAGGCCACGGCAAGAATGCCGGCGACGACGAGGACGACGGCGCAACAACACCCTACCTCGAAGCCAAGGCCCAGGTCGTGGATGCGTTCACCCGTCGCTACGTCGAGCGCCTCTTGAAGCAGACGCGCGGCAATATCTCGGAAGCGGCGCGGGCGTCGGGACTGGAACGGGTGTCGTTGCAAAAGATTTTACGGAGACTGGGGATTGCGGCGGAGGGATTTCGGTAAGGGAGCGGAAAGGCGAAGAGAACCAGGGTGTTGCCCAAACCCCACCGGGATGCTCCCCCGGCCCCCGACGATGGGGGAGCGGGAGGTGATCAGCGGATTGGGGGTGGATACGTGCGGCGCAGCGTGCAAAAATGTGCGCCGGGCAGGTTTGCCAGCCAGCCTCCAAGAACCCTGTAAAAACTTCTTTCCTTGCAGGGGTCCGGGGGGATCATCCCCCCGGCCGCCGGAGGCATCTTCTTTCTTTTCTTCTGTATTATCAGCTACGTCACTGCCGGGCCGCTGCCGTCAGCACACCCGCGCCGACCATCACGCTCCCCCCGACGCCCTTTAACTTCCGCATGAAGCGCGGGTCCTGGATACGGCTGCCGGCCGTGCCGGAGAGGAAGCTGAAGGTGGTGGCGTTTATGGCCGAAAGGATGACGAAGGTGACGCCGAGCAGCAGCAGTTGCGGACCGGCCGGGGCGTCGTGGCTGATGAACTGGGGCAGGAAGGCGACGAAAAAGAGGATGCACTTGGGGTTGGCGGCGGTGACGGCAAAGGCGTGGACGAATTTTTTTCGGGGGCTTACGGCGGTCAGTTTCGGCGCGGCGGCGTTGCCGGAACGGATCATGCCGATGCCGAGATAGACGAGGTAAATGGCCCCGATATATTTAAGGATCGTAAAGGCCGAGGCCGAGGCGGCCAGGACGGCCCCGAGGCCGGCCACGGAGCAGGTCAGGGCCACGGCATCGCCCAGGGCTACGCCGACGACGAGCGGCCAGCTGTGCTTGCGGCCTTCGGCCAGCCCGTAGCCCACCACCATGAGCACGGTGGGGCCGGGAATAAGCAGGAGAAAAACGGCGGCGGCGATGAAGGCAAAGTAGAGCGGCAAGGTCATGGAGGACTCCTTTGCCGGGTTTTCTACGCCCCTTGGCTGGCCTCGTAAAGACCGCAGCGGCGGCAACTCGCGCAGCCGGCCGGCGGGCATTTGGCGGTGCCGATCCCGGCCTGATAGCGCTCCCATTCCTGCCAGAGGAAGTCGCGGGTGATGCCGTTGTCGATCATATCCCAGGGCAGGCGTTCGTCCTTGGGCCGTTGCCGGTCGAGGTATTCGGCCGGATCGCCGTCCCAGGTCTTAAGCGCCCGGCGAAAGCTGCCGGCCGTGACGGCGGCCTGGATCAGGGGGAAAAGGCGCTCGTCCCCCCGGGCCAGCAGGCCTTGCAGGCGGGCCATGGAGGCGGTTTCGGTCTCGACGCGAAAGCCTTTGAGTCCCTTGGCCGCTTGTTTGATGCGGGCGTAGCCGGCTTCGATGGCCGTTTCGGAGGCCATGGGAGCCCACTGCATGGGGGTAAAGGGTTTGGGCACCAGCGGGTTGACGGACAGGGTGGCGTGGGCCACGCCGCGCTTGCCAACGCCAATGGAAGCGGCCTTGGCCACCTGTTCGAGCAGGGGACGCAACTCGTCGTAATCTTCGGGCGTTTCGCCGGGCCAGCCAATGATAAGGTAGAATTTCAAATGGTTGACGCCGTGCTTCCCGGCCAGGGCGACCGCGTTTAGGAGCGCTTCCACGGAGAGATGTTTGTTGGCGGCGGTGCGCAGGCGATGGCTGGGAGCTTCCAGGGCCAGGGTCAGGGTGCGAAGACCGGCGGTGCGAAGGATCGTGAGCAGTTCCGGGGTGATGCCGTCGGCGCGCACCGAGGAGAGGGAGAATTTCGTGCCGCGCTCACGCAGCCAGTGCAAAAACGGAATCAAGTCGGGCCAGTCGGTCAGCGCCGTGCCCACCAGGCCGATCTTGCGCGGCGAGACGCTTTCAATGAGTGCCTTGAGGTCGGCCAGACGCGACTGGCGCGGCGGCCGGTAGACGTAGCCGGCGGCACAGAAGCGGCAGCCGTAGGGACACCCCCGGTTGATCTCGACCAGAAACATGTCCCGAAATTCGGCGTGTCCGGACACGAAACAGGAATGGGCCGGCGCGGCAAGCTGCGTGGTGGAACCCTCGGTCAGGGCGGTGGCCCGGACCACGGGGCCATCGCTGCGTCCGGGCAGAAACACCCCGGGCAGCCCGGCCACGGCGTCGAGACAGGCGGCCTTGTCCCCGCCGGCCAGGGCCACCTGAGCGATGGCGGCCACCACTGCGGCCAGCCCGGCCTCGGCCTCGCCGACAAAGAGCAGATCGAGGGCCGGCAGAAACGGGGCGGGGTTTAAAAAGGCCAGCGGTCCGCCGGCCATGACGATGGGGAAATCGGCTCTTTCCGCCCGGGTCAGCGGGATCTGGGCGGCGGTCAGCGCCGCTGCGGCATCGAGGTATTCTTCTTCGTAGCACAACGAAAAGGCGATCAGCGGAAAATCGGCCAGGAGGTGGCCGGAGTCTTCGGCCTGGGGCGGCGTGGCGCTTCGGGTGTAGACCCGTTCCACGGCCAGGGCCGGATTTTCGGCCAGCACCCGCCACACAGCCTGCCAACCCAGGGCGGACAGGGCCATGGCGGCATCGCCGGGCACGGTCAGGGCAACAGGCAAACGGCCGCCCCATTCGGGGACAGCCGGTCTGTCCAGGCCAAAATAGACCGTGGTCCCAGGAGTCTGACTCAAATCACATCCCTGCCCCCGTTGGGGGGACCGGGGGGAGTTTTTTCCACTCCCCCCGGCGGGGAGATCGGGGGATCAATTGCGGGCAGGCGCGACTAGTCCGCCTGCATCCGGATGAAGGAAGGAATCTCGAACTCTTCCTCATCGAAGATGAACTCTTCCTCGCCAACCGGCTGGCTCTTGATGGGCGGCTGGGACATGGCCGCCTCAGGTCCGCCTTTCTTGGTGCCTTTGCGCAGGTAGGCCGGGATATTGTAGTCGTTGCCCTGGCCGTTTAACACGCGCACGCTGCGAGGGCTTTGCACGTGGCCCGTGCCGGCGCCATGGTTGTGCTGCGGCTGGTGCTGCATCGGCGTGGTCTGCAGGGGCGGCTTCTGGCGCGGCAGCATGGAGGAAGTCAGGACCTCGATGGGCTTTTGCTCTTCGCGCTTCTGCTGCACGGGCATGCCGCGCTGCATGGCCGATTCAATGCCGGTGGCGATGACGGTGATGCGCATCTCATCGGTGGCGTCGGGATCGAAGACCGTGCCGAAGAAGACCTTGGCGTCTTCGTGGACGGCCTCGGTCACGGTGGAGGCAGCCTCGTCGACTTCCTCGATGGTCAGGTCCGGACCACAGGTGATGTTCATGAGAACACCCTTGGCCCCGTCGATGGTGACGTCTTCGAGCAGCGGGCTGGTGATGGCCTTGAGCGCCGCTTCGCGGGCGCGGGATTCGCCGCGCGCCGTGCCAAAGCCCATCATGGCCAGTCCCATCTCGCTCATGACGGCCTTGACGTCGGCAAAGTCGAGGTTAATCAGGCCCGGGACCATGATGAGGTCGGAGATGCCTTTGACGGCATAATAGAGGACCTCGTCGGCCTTTTTGAGCATCTCGATGAAGGTGGCCTTTTTGGAGGCCAGCGACAGGAGACGGTCGTTGGGGATGGTGATGATGGAGTCCACCACGTCCCGCAGGGCCTGCACGCCTTTTTCGGCCGAGAGCAGGCGTTTTTTGCCTTCGAAATAGAAGGGTTTGGTGACGACGGCCACGGTGAGCGCGCCGGCTTCCTTGGCCACCTGGGCAATGACCGGGGCGGCTCCGGTGCCGGTGCCGCCGCCCATGCCGGCGGTGACGAAGACCATGTCGCAGTCGCCGATGGCGGCGCGGATGGTGTCGATGCTTTCCAAGGCGGCGTCACGGCCGACGTCGGGATTGGCTCCGGCCCCAAGGCCCTTGGTGAGCTTGTCGCCAAGCTGGATGCGGTATTCGGCCTGGGACCGCTGCAAGGCCTGAATATCGGTGTTGGCCGTAATGAAGGTGACGCCGGACATGGCCGATGTGATCATGTTCTCGACAGCGTTGCCGCCGCCGCCGCCGCATCCGACGACCTTGATGCGGGCGTTTGATCCTTGATCGAGTTCCAAATATTCCATCTGATCTCCCCCTAGCATAGACTCCCTGTTATCCCCCAAAAAAGCCTCTCGCGGACTATTTCACGTCCACGAACCATTTCCGCATCCTCCCCAGAATGCGGTTGAACACGTTCTCATCCCGGATGCGGAAGCGCTGTTCCACGCCTTCCTTTTCCGCACCGTACATGAGAAGCCCCACGGCTGTTGCGTACATGGGGCTGTTGACCACGTCCTTGAGTCCCCCGACCTTGTCGGGATAGCCAATGCGCGTGGGCAAATTGAAAATCTGCTCGCCCAGTTCCTGGATGCCCTCAATCAGCGCGGTTCCCCCTGTGAGCACCACGCCCGCCCCGATCTGGTTTTTCATGCCCGAGCGGATGAGTTCCTGATCAACCAGGGCCAGCATCTCCTCCACCCGCGGTTCGCAGATTTCGGCCAGAACCTGGCGCGAAAGCCGGCGCGGTTCGCGTCCGCCCACGCTCATGACCTCGATGACCTCGTCTTTGGGCACCATCTCGGCCAGGGCGCAGCCGTACTTGATTTTGATCTTCTCTGCCGAGGCCATGGGCGTGCGCAGGCCAAAGGCAATGTCATTGGTCAGATTCGTGCCGCCAAGGGCCAACACGGCCGTGTGCTTGATGGAATCGTTGGCGAAAATGGCCAAGTCGGTGGTGCCGCCGCCAAGATCCACCAGGGCCACGCCGATTTCCCGCTCTTCGCCGGTCAGCACGGCCTTGGACGAGGCCAGAGATTCCAGCACAATGTCCGAGACGTCAAGCCCGGCCCGGTGGCAGGAGCGGATGATGTTCTGGGCGCTGGTGACGGCTCCGGTGACGATGTGCACGCGCACTTCGAGCCGCACCCCGGCCATGCCCAGAGGATCGGCAATGCCGCGCTGATCGTCGACGATAAATTCCTGGGGCAGGATGTGGATGACCTCCCGGTCAAGCGGTATGGCCACGGCCTTGGCCGCGTCGATAACCCGCTCAATGTCCCGGGGGCCGACCTCGCCGCCTTTGACGGCGATAACCCCGTGGCTGTTGAAACCCTTGATGTGGCTGCCGGCAATGCCGGCGTAGACCGAGCGTATTTCACACCCGGCCATGAGTTCGGCCTCTTCAAGCGCTTTTTTGATCGACTGGACGGTCTGCTCGATATTGACCACCACGCCTTTGCGCAGGCCCGTGGAGGGGCTGGTGCCGATGCCCACCACATCCACGCCCTCGGGCGAGAGTTCACCGACGACCACGCAAATTTTGGTGGTGCCGATATCGAGTCCGACGATAAGTTCCGACCTGGCCATACAAATCCGCTCCCTGAACGTTTCCTCTCGTGGCGTTGGCCGCGCCCATGCGCGGTTATACGTCAAACCCGCGCGAATTTCATTGATAAAATGGCAAGTTCCTCAGGTTTTCCGTCCTGTGCCCCCTGGCGGCCCCTGATTCCCCGGCCTTCGCGTCGCGGCCTCGTAATCCGTCCCTTTCCACGATCTCGGCAACCATGAGAATTGATTGCCTTATTTTGCGAAATTCTAGCCCTGCGGCAAGTCCCCCCCGCCGCGTTTCTCCACCCAGACCTTGTCGCCTTCGGCGGTAATGAGCCCAACTTTGTCAAGCTCACCGCGCCGGCGCAAGTCGGTCCAGACCATGTTCATGCGCGACAGATTCCGGTGCCAGTTCTGGGACCCCAGACATAACACGATACCCGGCTCCATCAACCTGATTTCCAGCCCGCGCCCCCAACTCAGACGCAGCCAGGCAATCTGGCCGAAATCAAAGGGAACCTGATGTTCGGAGACGGCACGGCGCAAATCGGCCAAAAGGGGCAGGTGCTTTTCCATGCCCGCTTCGACCTCGATCTGGGGCAACGAGACGAACTGCCCGGACTCGACCTTGTCGATGATACGACCAACCTCGTCGGCGTAATAGAGTGTTCCCTGATACTGCACAAGATAGGACGGCGACTTTTCCTTCACTTCGATACGAATCGACCCGGGCAGGACCCGGCGCACGGACACCGATTCCACCCACGGCTCCCGGGCCAGATCGGCCCGCATCCGGTCCATGGACAGCGACAGGATGTTGACCCCTTCGCCAAGCCCGGCCACTTCCCGGATGTGGTCGGTGGCCAGGCGGGTGCAACCAACGATCTCGGCGTTTTGCAAGGCAAAATAATTGACCGTGGTCAGCCAGCGATACCCGGCAAGGAGCACCACGCTCACCGCCAGGACCGCAGCCCCCATAAAGGCCATGGACACGACCCGGGTAAAAAGCTTGCCCACGCCGCCCAGACTCACGCTGGGCAGACTGAGGCTGCGGCCCTCTCCCCGGGCATTGCGGTTCTTGTTGCCATGGGATTTGACCACCCGGCTTTTGACCGTGATGCGTGGTCCGCCGTACCCATTGCGTTTCTTCCTGGCCGCCATGGACCCAAATCCCGTCAATGTTCCTGCCCTGACATTCATGGCACGACCTTCACTTCCAGTTCGAGTTCGTGTCCGCACAACTCCCGTACCGCCCCCTGCGCACTCTCAACAAGCGTCAACGCCTCATCGCTTGTGCCGCCCCCAAGATTCACTAAAAAATTGGCGTGCAGCCCGGAAAATTCCATATTGCCCAGCCGCTTTCCGGCAAACCCGGCCTCGGCCAGCAGTTTCCAGGCCGCTTTGCCTGGCGGGTTTTTGAACACGCAGCCGGCTGTGGCGGCGGTGATGGGCTGGCTGGCCCGCTTTTTCTTCAAATTGGCGATCATCTCCTGGCGGATGGCAATGGGTTCGTCCACCTCGCAGTCAAATTCCGCCTCCACCACCAAAAATAGTCCGGCCTCGCCCCGTAGCGTCAATCTGCGGTAACCGATGTCCAGGTCTTCACGACCGACCCAGACAAGACCCCTTCCAGGCGTCCAGAAGCGCACCCGGGCCAGGCGCCGGCCTGTTTCATCCCCATACGAGCCGGCATTGCCGGCCACGGCCCCGCCCACCATTCCCGGGACGCCGACCAGTCCGGCCAGTCCCGAAAGGCCCTGGGTGGCCAGCCAGGCCACCAGCCGCTGGAGCTTGACCCCGGCCCCGACCCGCACCCGGATTTTTCCGGCCGGGCGCTCGCGCAGGATGGCCGGCTCCGCGCGCAACTGCGGGCGGACAAGGACCAGAGGCAGGTCCCCGTCCCGGGCCAGAATGTTGCTGCCGCCGCCCAGGATCAGCGGCTGGCCGCCCAGTTTTTCAAGCGCCCCGGAAAGGCCCTCGGCGTCTTCCGGTGTGGTCAGCACCACCTCGGCCAGGCTCGACCCGCCGAGTTTGAGCGTGGTGCGCGAGGCCAGGGACGGCCCCGGCCGAATCTCAAGCGCCACGCCCTGCCTCGAGGTAGCGCGTGCCGACCTGCCATATGCTGCCGGCTCCCAGGGTCAAAAGCAGGTCCCCGGGCTGCAATATATCCGGCAGGGCCGCTTCCATGGCGGCAAAATCAGGATAATAGGCCACCTTGGTCTTGCTCACCTGCCGAATGCCCTGGGCCAGGCTCTCACCGCTGACCCCCGGGATGGGCGCTTCCGAGGCCGGATAGATTTCGGTCAACAGGAGCTGGTCGGCGACTTCGAAACAGGTGCAGAAATCGCCGAAAAGGGCCTTGGTGCGCGAAAACCGGTGGGGCTGAAAGGCCACGACCAGCCGACGGTCGGGATAGACCGTCCTGGCCGTGGCCAGGGTGGCCTTGATTTCAGCCGGATGGTGGCCGTAATCATCGACGACAACGACATCCCCGGCCTCACCCTTGCGCTCGAACCGCCGCCCAACGCCGCCGAATTTGGCCAGGGCCTCGGCAATGACGGCAAAGGCGATGCCGGCTTCCAGCGACAGGCCGATGGCCCCCAGGGCATTTAAGACATTGTGGCGGCCGGGATGGTTGAGCCGCAGCTCGCCAAGGCTCGTCCCGTCCAGAAAGACCTCGAACCGGCTGACTGCCCCGGTCTCGATGATCCGGCCGCGAAGCCGGGCCGCCTCGCCAAAGCCGTAAGTCATAAAGGGGCGGTTGATGCGAGGAATGAGGCGGGCCACGCCCGGGTCGTCCAGACAGACCACGTTGACGCCGTAAAACGGAATGCCGTTTAGGAAGGCGACAAAGGCTTCGTCAATGGCTTCAAGCCCGTCGTAATGATCGAGATGGTCGGCGTCGACGTTGGTCACCACCGAGGCGATGGGAGCCAGACAAAGAAACGATCCATCGGATTCATCGGCCTCGGCGATCAGGTATTCGCCCTGGCCCAGCCGCGCCCCGGCCCCGTAGGCATTGAGCCGGCCGCCGATAATGACCGTTGGATCGTAACCGGCCTCGGTGAAAATGGTGGCCAGAAGCGAGGTGGTGGTGGTCTTGCCGTGGGTGCCGGCCACGGCGATGCCGGTGCGAAGGCGCATCAGCTCGGCCAGCATTTCCGCCCGGGGAATGACCGGAATGCCGCGTTCCCGGGCCGCGACCACTTCGGGATTCTCAGCCGTCACCGCAGTGGATTTGACCACGACGTCGGCGTCGCCGAGATTTTCCCGGCCATGGCCAATGGCAATGGCCGCCCCCAGGCTGCCCAGGCGGCGCACGGTCTGGCTCATGGCCAAATCGGAACCCGACACCTCGTAGCCGAGGTTTAACAGGACTTCGGCAATGCCGCTCATGCCCGAGCCGCCAATGCCGATCATATGAATCTTTCTGACCTTGGTGCGCATGGCCACAGGCGCGCCGGTCCCAATATGCGGCGTCATCACGACGGTTCTCCCTTTTTTCCAGCCAGCCCGAGCAGGGCGGCGGCAATGCGTTCGGCAGCGTCGGGCAAAGCCTCGGCCGTTGCCGCCCGGCCCATGGCGGCCAGACGATCCGGATCGGACAGAAGCGTGGCCAGGGTCCCGGCCAGATCGAAACCGGGAAGGGCGCTTTGGGCCACCACCTCGGCCGCCCCGGCCTTGGCCAGAAAGGCGGCGTTGACCGACTGGTGGTCGTGGGTGGCAAACGGAAACGGAATAAGCAAGGACGGTTTGCCGGCAGCCGTCACCTCGGCCAGGGTGGTGGCCCCGGCCCGGGCCAGGACCAGATCGGCCCAGCTGTAAGCGGCGGCCATATCATCGATGAAATTTTCAATGACCACGGCCGGCCCGTCGCCGTCGTCGACATGGGGACGACCGGCCAGGATGTCGGCGGCCAGCGCGCCGACGCGGTTAAAATCGGCCCGTCCGGCCTGCAGGCGCACCTTGACGCCGGCATCAAGAAGCACTGGCAAAATAGCCATGACGGCGTCGTTTACGGCTCGCGCCCCCTGGCTGCCGCCCAGAACGAGCAGATGCTTCGTGCCGGGGTGGGCTGGCGCCGGAGCTGCTGCGATGCCGGTCCGGATGGGATTGCCCAGACGCACCGTGCGTTTGGCCGGAAAAGCGCCGGAAGTGTCGGGATAGGTGACGTAGATGCGGTCCACCACCCGGCCGAGCACCTTGTTGGTCACCCCCGGGACGCTGTTTTGCTCGTGGATGGCCGTGGGCACGCCCATGATCCGGGCGGCGGCCACCGGGATAAACCCGGCATAGCCGCCAAAACCGGCCACCACGTCCGGGGCGAAGCTGCGGATATGGGACACGGCCAAGCCAAAAGCCCGGGCCATCCAAAACGGCGCGGCCAAGGCCCGCAGTCCGCGTCCGAAAACACCCTTGGCCGGCAACCCGATAAAGGACAGCCCGGCCTTGGTGGCCAGCTCCCCTTCCGGTCCGGCCCCGCCCATGAAGAGCACATCGACGTCGGGTTCCAGACGGCGCAAGGCCTCGGCCACGGCCAAGGCCGGGAAGATGTGGCCGCCGGTGCCGCCGGTTGTCAAAATGATGCGGCTCATGTCCTGGCGCTCCGGGAAAGATTGAGCAGGATTCCGACGCACAGGAAACAGGACAGCAGGTTGGAGCCGCCGTAGCTTAAAAACGGCATGGCCACGCCCTTGGGCGGCACGCAGCCGAGCACCACAGCCAGGTTGAGCAGAAAGCCGATGCCAAGGACCAGTCCCATGCCGTAGGCGGTGAAACGGTCGCGTAGATCGTCCTGGGCCAGGGCCACCTTGAAGGACCGCCACAGGAGGATGCCGATGCAGATAAAGACAATGGAAACGCCGATGAACCCGAGTTCCTCGCCAAGGACGGCCATAATGAAGTCGTTATGGGCCTCGGGGAGATAAAAGAGCTTCTGTTTGCCCGCCCCGAACCCGGCCCCGGCCACGCCGCCGGAACCAAAGGCGTAAAAAGACTGCACCAGCTGGTAGCCGACGTTTTGCGGGTCCTTGAAGGGGTCAAGAAAGGCGAACCAGCGTTTGAACCGGTACGGCGAGGAGGCGATGAGCAAGCCCATGGCCCCGATGCCGAACAACATGGACACGGCCAGATAGGTCAGCCGGGTCCCGCCGACCAGGCTCATGAGGAAGAAGAGCATGCCCAGAAAGACCGCGCCGCCGAAATCAGGCTGCAACAGCAAAATCAAGCCCAGAAACCCGGTGACGATGATCGGCGGCATGAAGCCCACGGAAAACGAGCGCACGAGTTTCTGCTTCTGGCTGAAAAAATAGGCCAGGTACATGACCAGGACCACCTTGGCCAGTTCCATGGGCTGGAGCGAAATCGGGCCAAGATGCATCCAACGCCGCGCGCCGCCGGCCTTGACCGAAAAAGGCGGCACCATGGTCAGCACGAGCAGACCGATGATGGCGAAAAGCCACAGGTAAACCGGGCCGTGCAGGACCTTGCGCGGCATCCAGGCGCAAATGGTCATGAGCACGAGGCTGACCAGGGCAAACAGGGCCTGGCGCTCGAAAAAATAATAGCGGTTGCCGTTTAACCGCTCGGCCATGACCCCGCTGGAGGAAAAAACCATGACCAGTCCGAGGCCGGCCAGGAGCATGGCCGCTCCAAGCAGCCAGAAATCAAAGGTGCCGGTCTTTCTGGACTCGGCCGTCTGCACGCTCAGTTTGCTCATGCGCCCTGCCCTGCCAGGCCGGCGTCACGAGCCGGCAGTTCTGCGAAAATGTCCTGGAAATCCCGTCCCCTGGCCTTATAATTAGGATAGAGGTCAAAGCTTGAGGTGCCCGGCGAAAGCAGGATGGCGTCGCCGGGCCGGGCATCGGCGTAGAGCCGGACCATGGCGGCCTTGAGGGTGGGTTCGTAAAAGACCGGCGCCACCCCGGTAAAAGCGGCCTCAAACACCTCGCGGCTGCCGCCAAACAGGCCGACGGCCGAGACTTTTTCCCGAAGCAGCGGGACCAGGGCTTCCAGGTCGCCGCCCTTGAACACGCCGCCGCACAAGAGACGCACCGGCCGGTCAAAGCTTTTAAGGGCCGCTTCCATGGCCGTAATGGTGGTGGCCTTGGAGTCGTCGACAAAGAGCACCCCGCCCTTCTCGCCAATAATCTGCAGGCGATGGGGAGCGGGCACAAAGCCGGCAAAGACCTCGCGGGCCAGGGCCTCGTCCACGCCGTAGGACCGGCAGGCCAGATAGGCCGCTTCCATATTGCGCTGGTTGTGCACCCCGGCCAGCCGGCGGCACAGGAAATGGGAGGCGACGTCGTACCAGGTGACGGCGGCCCGGGTGAACGGCCGGCCGGCCAGGAGAGGACGCAGCTCTTCGGACACGATGGCCGTATCCTCGGGACGCTGGGCGGCAAACAGGTTGAGCTTGGCCGTCAGGTACTCGTCCATGTCGGCGTGCCAGTCGAGGTGGTTGGCGGCGAAATTGAGCAGCACGGCCACCTGCGGGCGAAAGGTCCTGACCAGCTGGAGCTGGAAGCTTGAGACCTCAAGCACCACCACGTCGGCCGGCTCATTGGACAGCACGTGCTCGGAGAGCGGCGTGCCGATGTTGCCGCCGGTAAAGACGCGTCGGCCGGCTGCTTCCAACAGGGCGCTGATGAGCATGACGGTGGTGGTCTTGCCGTTGGAACCGGTCACGGCAATGATCGGTTCCGGGGTGAACCAGGAGGCCAGCTCCAGTTCCGAGACGACCTGGACGCCAGGACACTCGGCCAGGGCCGGGGCCAGATTGGCAGCCCGGATGCCCGGGGAAAGGACGACCAGATCCGCGCCGGCGAAATCCGCCGGTCCATGTTCGCCCGTACGCAGGTCATAGCCGGCGGCGGCAGCCTCAGCTCGGAAATCGTCCGACACGGCCGCGGCGTTTTTCTCCAAAAAGCGCACCGACGCCCCCAGACGGGCCAACAACCGGGCCGCCGAGCGGCCGGACGCGCCGGCCCCGACGACAACAGCCGTATGGCCGCGCAGCTGATCGGGATGGAGCATATCGCGCATGAGAAAGCCTACCGCAGTTTGAGGGTGGAAAGCCCGACCAGGGCCAGTAAAATGGAGAGAATCCAGAACCGGATGATGATCTTGGATTCCGGCACGCCCATCAGCTCGAAATGGTGGTGCAACGGGGCCATACGAAAAATCCGCTTGCCGCCGGTCATTTTGAAGTACCCGACCTGGAGGATGACCGAGACGGTCTCGGCCACGTACAGGCCGCCGACAACGATGAGCAGCAGTTCCTGCTTGCAGAGGACGGCCAGAAACCCGAGCACTCCGCCAAGGGACAGCGAGCCCACGTCGCCCATGAAAATCTGGGCCGGGTAGGCGTTAAACCAGAGAAAACCCAGACCGGCCCCGACCAGCGCCCCGCAAAAGACCGTGACCTCGCCAACGCCGGACACCGGCATGACTTGCAGGTAGCGGGCCATCTGGGCATGGCCGGCCACATAGACGAAAAGCCCGAACATGGCCGCGTTGACGATCATGGGTCCGATGGCCAGTCCGTCCAGACCGTCGGTCAAATTGACGGCGTTGGAGGCCCCGATCATGACGATCATGGCAAAAGGCAGATACCACATGCCCAGATCCGGGGTCAGATGCTTGAAAAAGGGCACGGCCAGCCGGGTGGAATATTCGGGATCAGACAACAAGACCGCAGCGGCCACGCCGGCCACGATCACCTGCCCCAGGAGCTTCTGCTTGGGAGTGAGGCCTTTGTTGCGCTTTTTCACCACCTTGGCGTAGTCGTCCACAAAGCCCAGCGCCCCGAAACCGAGAAAGACGAACAAGGTCATCCAGACATATTCGTTGGCCAGATCGCCCCACAACAGGACGCTCGTAATGATGCAAAAGCCAAGGAGCAGGCCGCCCATGGTTGGCGTTCCGGCCTTTTGCTGATGCGCGGCCACGTCCTCGTTGATGTACTGGCCGAACTTCAGCCGCCGCAAGGCCCCGATGAACTTCGGTCCAAAGACAATGGACAGGACCAGAGCGGTCAACAGTGCCGCAATCGACCGGAACGTGATGTAGCGAAAGACGTTTAAGGCGCTGAAATGCGCCACGAGCGGCACTAAAAAAGCGTAGATCATACCTTGGCGTCCTTCTGGATGCTTTGGGTCAGGGCCGCCAGGAATTGTTCCATGTGCATGGAGCGGGAACCTTTAAAGAGATAGACGCCGCCGCCGAGGTCGGCGGCATTCAGGGTTTCCAGAAAGGCATCCGGGCTCTCCACCACGGCAAAGAGGCCGGCGTACCCCCGGCGGGAGAGTCCCTCGCCGACGATATCCGCGTAGGCCCCGTGGTAAAAAACAGCCTTGGCCCCACTTTCGGCCGCAGCCTCGCCCATTCGCCGGTGTTCGACCTCGGCATGGGCGCCCATCTCGCGCATCTCGCCAAGCACCAGCACCAGCGGCTTGCCCTGGGCCGATTCGGCGGCAGCGGCAATGGCCCGGCGCATAGACAGGGGATTGGCGTTGTAGGTGTCGTCAATAAGCGTGTAGTTGCCGTGGCGACGGCAGAAAAAACGCTGTTCGGGCATAACGGCCGTGGCCAAGCCGGAACTGATCTGCTCCGCGCCGGCCCCCATGATGTGGGCGGCAGCGGCGGCGGCCAGGATGTTTTCAGCGAAGTGCCCGCCGGTCAGCGGCGTTACGACGTCCAGCTCCAAGTCGTCCAGACGCAGAAAAAAACGGCCGCGTCCTTCGGAAATGGCGCCCAGATACTTGGCCCGGTAACGCGCCGGGCCGCCCTTGGTGGACAGGGCCACAACCCCCGGAAAAACGGCTTGGGCCGCGCTCCAGAGTTCCGGGTAATCCACCGAGGCCAGGGCTGTGCCGCCGGGGCGCAGGGCGGCAAAGAGCTTCACCTTCTCGGCAGCCACCCCGGCCACGTCGCCAAGGGCCTCCAGATGGGCCGGACCGACATTGTGGATGACGGCCACATCGGGTTCGGCAATGGCGGCCAACGGCTCCATTTCACCCGGGGCGGAAATGCCAAGCTCCATGACCCAGGCCCGGTCAGCCTCGCCGGCTTCGAGCATCGACAGGGGCAGGCCGATCTTGTTGTTGTAATTCTTGTAATTCTTGGCGGTCGGACCCACTTTCGAGAGAATCGAAGCGGTCAGTTCCTTGACCGTGGTCTTGCCGGCCGAACCGGACACGGCCACGAGCTTGGCCCCGACGCGCTCCCGCCAGGCCCGGGCCAGCTTGCCAAGCGCAGCCACGGTGTCGCGCACCAAGAGAACGGGCGTGCCTTCGGGCAGACCGGAAAGCGGGCGGTCGGCCAGGACGGCGGCTGCCCCCTTGGCCACGGCCTCGGCGGCAAAATTATGGCCGTCCAGGCGCTCCCCGGGGATGCACACAAAGAGGCTGGCCGGCGCAGCCGCCCGGCTGTCGATGCGCACGGACTCGATGACGGGATTGCCCCGCTCGCCCACGTCGCCCACAGCCCCGGTGGCCACAAGGAGATCAGACAGGGTCATGCGCATCCGGTAAGCTCCCTGACCACGGCGGCGTCGGAAAACGGGTGCTTCACGTCGCCGATCTGCTGATAGGTTTCGTGTCCTTTGCCGGCGATGACCAGCACGTCCTCGGGTCGCATTTCCGACAGGGCCAGTTCAACGGCCCGGCGACGATCGGGTTCGAGGATGGCCCGACGGGCCTTGGCCAGCCCCGGTTTGACGTCGGCGATAATGGCCAGGGGGTCTTCGTGCCTGGGATTGTCCGAGGTCAAAACAGCCACGTCGGCGAAGCGGGCCACGGCCGCGCCCATGAGCGGGCGCTTGGTGCGGTCGCGGTCGCCGCCGCAGCCGAAAACGACAAAAAGGCGGCCAGTGGTAAATTCCCGGGCGGCGGTGAGAACATTCTCCAGGGCGTCCGGGGTATGGGCATAGTCCACCAGGATGGTCAGCCCGGCCGGGTTGGGGATGCGTTCCAGACGCCCCGGCGCGCCATTACAATCAGCCAGGGAGGCCAGGGTTTCCGTGGGCAGGCCCAAGGCCAGAGCCAAGCCGAAGGCGGCCAGGATGTTCTGGGCGTTGTGGCGGCCGGGCATGGGCGAGGCGATGACGTAGGAGTCGTCGCCGAAATTGGCCCCGATGGTCAGACCGTCGCGGCCGGCCTGCTGGATGCCGCCGACGAGGAGACGGGAAAAGCCGGCGGGCGGCACGGTCAGGCCGTAGCCAATGGCTGTGGGGAATTCGCGCAACAGCCGCAACCCGTAGGGATCGTCGAAATTGAGCACCGCGTTTTCCGGGCGCGCGAGGTAGCGGCGAAAAAGCTTGGCCTTGGCCTCGAAATAGGCGGCCATGTCGTGGTGGTAGTCCAGATGGTCCTGGGTCAGGTTGGTATAGGCGGCGGCGGCAAAGGACAGGCCGGCCAAGCGATCCTGGTCCAGGGCGTGGGAGGAGGCTTCCATGACGGCCAGGGTGCAGCCGGCGGCGGCCATTTCGCCCAGGCACTGGTGAATGGTCAGGCAGTCGGGCGTGGTCAGGGAGGCGTCGCGGGAAAACCCGGGCCAACGATAGGCGACGGTGCCCAAAAGCCCGACCTTGCGCCCGGCCGCCGCGCCCAGGCGCTCGACCAGATAGGCGACGGTGGTCTTGCCGTTGGTGCCGGTAACGGCAACGACCGGCATGGTCATGGCCTCGGTGCCGTAGCGCGCCCCGGCCAGCGCCCCAAGGGCGGCCTTGGCGTCGTCCACAACGACCAGCCGGGCCGTCGACCCGGCCGGCAGGACAACGCCGGGCCCGGCCACCACAAAGGCCGCGCCCCGGGCCAGGGCCTCGGCAATGAACCGGCTGCCGTCGTCCTTGGAACCGGGCAAAGCCACAAACACGCCCCCCGGCGTTGTCTTGCCGGAATGGGCGGCCACGTCCACACCCCCCTGGCGCACGGCGTCAAGGAGCGCGGAAAAAGCTGGTATTGCGGTAGTTGCTGTCATGGTCATCGCCTCGCCACTCAGGACGGTCTGGCCAGCCAGAGCACGAACTCTGATTTGTTTTCCCCGGGCCAGGGCGTACCCGGACCGGGACTTTGCTTGGAGACCACCAGCCCCTGCCCTTCCAGGCGCGGCATAATGCCCTTGCCGGCCAGAATCTCCACCACCCGCCGCAGCGGCATCCCTGAAAAATCCGGCACGGCATGGATTTCGACGGCCTTGGTCTCGGCCGTTTTGGACTGGGCGATGGCCAGGATGTCCTTGTCCGCCTTGGACGGCGCCATGGGCGCAGCCGGCGTCTCGGCTGCAGCCGTGGAGCCGGAAACAGCGCCGGAGGCCGCCGCCTTGGCCACCTGCACGGTTTCAGGCATCCGGCCGAGGTAGGAGAGCATCCGCAGGGTCACCTCGCGCACTGCCGGCGCAGCGACCACGCCGCCGTAATGGCTTGGCTCGGGTTCGTCAACCATGACCATGACGATGTATTCGGGGCTGATGGCCGGGATAAAGGAGACATAGGAGCCAAGATATTTGTTGCCGTAACCGCCGGTCGAACCGGCCTTCTGGGCCGTGCCGGTCTTGCCGCCGGTTTCCAGGCCGGCGATCATGGCCGAGCGGCCGGTGCCGTGCTCCTCATGGACCACGTCGCGCATCATTTGCTGGACCGTGCGGGCCACGTCGGCATCAAACACCCGGTAGGGCTGGCGTTGGGCTGCGGCGTCGTCGGGAGCGGCCACGATCTTCAGCGGCTTGTACACCCCGTCGTTGGCCAAAATGAGATAGGCCTGGGCCAGTTGGGCCGGGGTGACGGCCACGCCCTGACCGAAAGAAGCCGTGGCCAGATCCAGGATCGACCAGGCTTTGACCGGGCGCAAGAGGCCCTTGCCCTCGCCGGAAATGGGCAATCCGGACTGTCTCCCAAAGCCAAGTTTTTCAAAATAGTTGTGCAGTCGGGCCGAGCCGAGCTGCATCCCGATCTTGGCCGCGCCGATGTTGCTCGAAACGCGCACGATCATATTGACCGGCAGCACGCCGTAGGAATGGGTATCCTTGATGACCCGGCCGGCCAGTCCGAACTTGCCGTTCTCGCAGTTAAACGTCGTTGACGGACGCACCGTGCGTTCCTGCAGAGCCGCAGCCACGAGCAGGGGCTTCATGGTGGAACCGGGTTCGAACACATCCAGGGCGGCGTGATTGCGGGCAATGCGCGGACTGATGCCGCGCCCGACGTTGGGATTGAAAAAGGGATAGTTGGCCATGGCCAGAAC
Organism: Desulfovibrio sp. TomC; assembly: GCF_000801335.2. Lineage (NCBI taxonomy): Bacteria > Pseudomonadati > Thermodesulfobacteriota > Desulfovibrionia > Desulfovibrionales > Desulfovibrionaceae > Desulfovibrio > Desulfovibrio sp. TomC. The sequence goes on along the minus strand of NZ_JSEH01000004.1, from coordinate 43,165 downwards.
TTCGCCCGTGGGCACGTGGACCACGAGGCAGGTGCCGGCCTTGGCGTTGTTGGTGGTAACGGCTTTCTCGAGTTCCTCTTCGGCGAAAAACTGAATCTGGGCGTCGATGGTCAGACGCACGTCGTGGCCGTTGATGTCGGCCAGCTCCCGGCCTTGGGAATCGAAATAAAAGCGACGGCCCGAGGCGTCGCGTTGGACCACGTATTTGGCCTGCCGGCCCGAGAGTTGGCCGTCGAAGGACTTCTCCAGGCCCTCAAGGCCCACATCCCCCACGCCGACAAAGCCCATCAACTGGCTGGCCAGATGGCCATTGGGATAAAACCGCCCAAATTCCTTGGTGAAATGCACACCCGGCAGGGCCGCTTCCCGGATGCGCGCAGCGGTGCGGTCCCCGACCCGCCAGGACAGGTAGACCATGCCCGACGAACTTTGCAGCTTCTTCCTGACCCGCTGCTCCTTCATGTGGAGCACCTTGGCCAGGAAGGCCGCCGTCTTGTCCGGATCGACAATTTCCTTGGGCCGGACAAACAGGCCTTCGATCTCGACGCTTTTGGCCAGCAGGCGACCAGAGCGGTCATAAATTTCGCCGCGCGCCCCCTTGTCCACTTCCGAGGCCACATGCTGGCGAACGGCCAATTGGGCCAACTCCGGACCGGCCACGATCTGCAGATAGCCAGCCCGGCTCCACAGGCCAAGCCAGGCCAGTCCCAGCAGGACACCCACACAGGTGAGCTTGACCCGGCTCCAGTCCCGTACGGTCGTGTGCTGGCGTTCTTTGGGCGGTTTGCGCATGTCCGGTCCCGAGGCCCGTTACCGCCACAATCCCGCGATACGCCACGGCGCATCCGGGGACAGGCTGCCTGAAAAGGTGACGTTGGAATGGTTCATGGCCATAACCGATCTACTGCCCACCCGCCGGGGCGGGTTCAAAAGGTTTGGGCGCGGCAACGGCCCGGGCGGCCCGAGCGGAAGCCTTGGCCGCGGCCTTGCCGCCGGCTTCGGCCGTGACCTTGGCCACGGGCTTGACCGGTTCGGCGGCGACCTTGGTCGCTTTTTTGGCGGGTTCGGCGGTCACGGGCAGCAACGGGGAAGCCTCGATCTCGCCGCTTGCGGCCACACGCCGGATCTGGCCCGGACGGGCCGGTCCCAGCCCCCGCTCCTTGGCCAGTTCGCGCAGCCGGGAAGGCGTGATCAGGGTATTGCGTTCCACTTCGAGCTTGGACGAGAGGACTTCCCGTTCGTCGATCTGGTGCTGGATCTTGTTGAGCTCGTAGGCCAGATCGACCCGCTCAATGTTGACCCACACCAGTCCCAGGCCGAAAATCAGCAGCAATGCCAGGCTAAAGGCCATGGAAATGGCCCATTCTTTCGACAACGCGCCCATTCCCACTCCTAGTATGCGGCCCTATCCCCGGCGTCTGGCAACCGCTCGGCCACCCGCAGCTTGGCGCTGCGCGCGCGCGAGTTGCCCCGAACTTCCTCTTCCCCTGCCATGACGGGCTTTTTGGTCAGGATCCGAAACCTGGCCCGATGCCCGCAAATACAGACCATCTGTTCCCTGGGGCACAGACAATCGGTGGCCTCGTGGCGAAACGCCCGCTTGACCAGCCGGTCCTCCAGGGAGTGAAACGAGATCACGGCCACCCGCCCCCCCGGGGCAAGATGGTCCGGGATGGCCTCCAAAAAGGCGGCCAGTTCGGCCAACTCTTCATTGACGGCCATCCGCAGGGCCTGGAAGGTCCGCGTGGCCGGGTGCTGCCGGGCCGTGGCCCGCCATTTGGCCGGGTAGGCCTGCCAGACCACCTCGGCCAACCGGGCCGTGGTGGTGATGGGCGCCTGTTCCCTGGCCGCCACGATGGCCCGGGCAATGCGCCCGGCCTGCGGATCTTCGCCGTACTCCCGGATGATCTCGGCCAATCTGGCAAACGGGGCCAGATTGATCAGCGCCTCGGCGCTCTCCCCGCCGTCCTCGGCCCCCATGCGCATGTCCAGGGGGCCGTCGTTTAAAAACCCGAAGCCCCGCTCCGGGTCGTCGAGCTGCAACGAGGACATCCCTGCGTCCAGGAGTGCAGCATCGACCTTCTCCCACCCCGCCTCGGCCAGGATGGCCGGGAACCGGCTTAAACGCGAGCGCACCAGGCGCACCCGCTCGCCGTAGGGGGCAAGTCGTCGCCCGGCCTCGGACAGGGCTTCCCTATCCCTGTCCAAACCGAGCACCTGCCCCTCTCCCCCGGCCGCATCGAGCATCCCCCTAGAATGCCCGCCAAGCCCGACCGTGGCGTCCAGAATTTTCATCCCCGGCTTGATGCCGAGGTATTCGATCACTTCCTGTAAAAGGACCGGTATATGCACGGGTTGGTTGTCCACGCCTGTCCTTAAAACCGCAGCGCGATTCCGGACGCGGCCAGCGTGTCCATATGCGCGTTGAAATTGGCGGCGGTCTGGCGCAGGCGCTCCTCGAAGCGGCTCTGGTCCCAGATTTCGAACTTCGTCCCCACCCCGGCCAGCACCAAATCCTTGTCCAGAGCGGCGTAGGTGCGCAGATACGGCGGAATGAGCACCCGCCCCTGCTTATCCAGCGTCACCTCGGTGGCCCCGGCAATAAAAAACCGTTCGATGTCCCGGAAGCCCGGAATCAGTGTGTTGCCGGACCGAAAACTGGCTTCCACCTGCTCCCATTCCGGCATGGGATAGCCGCTTATGGCCCCATCGAAGTTATTGGTGAGCATGATCCGGCCATCAGGGACGAGTCGAAAGATCTCCTCCCGAAACTCCGGAGGCAGCATCAAGCGACCCTTGGGGTCGAGGCTGCGATTGGAATGCCCTCTGAACACGGTCCCTCACACAGATGGCTCACCACTTCTTACCACCATTTCCCACATTCTCTCCACCAATCGCTTATTGGTGTCAAGGGCAAACCACCTCTTGACAGGGAAATGCCACATCCATCCCCGCCTTTCCGGGGCCAAGGTGGGAAATGGGCCGGTATATCGGGATGTTTCAGCAAAGCGAGTGGGATTTCAGGACATTTTCCAGCGGTTTTGCTAACCACCTGAAAACAAGCGGCAAAGCCTGGGAAAAAGGTCGCGGGGCTGCAAGCCTTGCCAGAATGTTGCAGAACCCGTTAAGGGATGGAAGTCATGGCGAATGCTCGCCCCCTTCCGCTGGCCGGAAGGAAACCCCGACGTCACACGACCCATGGAAGGGCATCATGCGCGAGAGGTCGACACTGGAAATTCCGGTAGGACTTGAAGAAGAATATTACCAGATCAATCCGGATATTCTCCAGAGTTTTAGCAAGTTCCGCCCGCCGCTCAATATCTACCGGTTCCTGGAGCCGGTTTCCCGCATCACGCCGTATTATAAGGTTGGGGACCGACTTTCCAAGGAGCAATCCCAGGAGTTGGCCGATCTGGTGGCCGGGGGCACGATCTTCGTCTCCCGCGAAGATCATTCGGTCTACGTCAAGCACATCAGCTACCAGCTCGATCTGGTGCTCCTCGACAAGCATCTCACCGAAGCGGAGATTGCCGATATTTTCCAGATTGCGCTCACCCGGCGCATGGAAGCCTTCTTCGATCAGCCGGTGCGCATCGTCTACGACAAGGTGCGCGAGGACGTTTTGGTGCTGACCGAGTACGTGTGGGAGGATTTCAACCGCACCAAGGCCCTGGCCAAGCGGATGCACACCACCCACAGCCTGCCCAACCACGCCGTCAACTGCGGCCTGCTCGGCCTGCACCTGTTTCTGGCCGGCCAGTCCGAGACGTTTCGCGACAGCAGAAATGCGCGCGCCATCCTGGATCGCACCATCCTTGGCCTGTTTCTGCACGATCTTGGCATGACCCGGGTGCCGGCCATGATCCGCGACAAGACCAAGACGTTGCTGCCCGATGAAATGCAAAAAATCCGCAACCATACCATGGCCGGATATGAGATGCTCACGCGCATCGACATCAAGTTTGCGGAAATGGAGCGCTGCGTGTCGGAACACCACGAGCGCCTCGACGGCTCGGGCTACCCGCAGAAACTGACCATGGGCAATATCTCGGAATTGGGACTCTTGGCCGGTGTGGTGGATTCGTTTTGCGCCATGATTGCCAAGCGGGCTTACGCCCCGGCCATGGAACCGCTGGCGGCGGCCAAAAAACTCTTCGACGACAGCCGCCGCTACCCCAGCGACATTGTCAAACGGTTGATCGCCATGCTGGCCAATCAAAAATAGGGACGATTTCCCACTCCGGACCCGTTTCCCCCACATCCTCCCGCCCAGAGACGGCGCTCCCGAGGTGCGTGGCCGGTTCCCGCCATTTCCGAGGCAAAGCCCCTGGAGTCAAACCCAGGCCGGACCCTGCCCACGAAACGTCGCGCCGGGCATTGCGCTTGCGACTCGCCCGGCTTCTCTGCCGGCAACCGCCGGCACGAACGGCGCGGTCTGTCGACCGAGGCCACTTCGCCCGAATCTGGGCGCTTGCGCGTATTCACTCCCCAGGTCGGCTGCCGGACAGGTTGAACTTGCCTCTGCTTGTCGTTACTGTATAAACTAAATTGAATGGCCAGATGCCTCGAAGTGCCCCTAGCGGGGCAGGAGTAGCCAATGCCAACTGTAACAGCCAATGGGATTCAGATTGCGTACGACACGTTTGGCGAGAAGCATTTTCCTGCACTCTTATTAATCGCAGGGAATGGAGCCCAACTAACATTCTGGGATATTGAGTTCTGTGAACACTTGGCCCAAACAGGGCTCTTCGTCATTCGTTTTGACAACCGTGACGCCGGCCTCTCGACAAAATTTGAGGAAGCGGGCATCCCGGATATTATGGCGACAATACAAGCCGCCATGGAAGGCAAGGCCGTGCAGTCAGCCTATACTCTTGAAGATATGGCCGACGACTCCGTTGGCCTCCTGGCTGCGTTAGGCATAGAGAAAGCCCACATCTGCGGCGCTTCAATGGGCGGCATGATCGCTCAGGTCATCGCCTCCAGACACCAGGGACATGTCCTGAGCCTGACGTCCATCATGTCGAGCACAGGCAACCCCGGCCTTCCGCAAGGGAAACCAGAGGCAATAGCTGCTGTTGTCGCGCCGCCGCCGGAGGAACGCGAAGCCTATATTGAGCACAATGTGCAGACATGGCGAAAAATCTGGAGTCCTGGATTTCCATTTGAGGAAGAACGAGCCCGAGCATTCTTAGAAACGAGCTATGATCGGTCCTATTATCCGCAGGGAATGGCGCGCCAAAATGCGGCCCTTATGGTCAGTGGAGACAGAAGACCGTCGCTTGCATCCATCAAAGCGCCAACACTTGTGATACATGGGGCAAAAGATCCGCTGCTGCCCGTCGAGGCAGGGAAAGACACAGCCCAGACGATACCGGGGGCCCGGTTATTGATTATTCCCGGTATGGGCCATGACATGCCAAAAGGGACCTGGGCGAAAATAGTCAGCGCTATTTCGGAGCAGACACAGCACGCCAACGCATGAAATGACTGCATCGACGGGATACGCGCGGTGTTGGGTCAGCGGGGCGAGCGCCGGATTGCCGGGCCAAGCGTTCCCCTCCCAATCCAACGGTGCGGACGTCGCCTCTCCTTCGGCCAGGGGCAGTGCGGCGCACGTTGCCCCGGGGCCGTGGCAGCGTGGTCAGGCAAGGGGTTACAGCTGGGCGCACTCGCGGCGCATCTCGCGGAAGATCTCGCCCAAGGGCACCAGTCCAAGCAGCCGCTCGCCTTCCAAGACCACGGCAAAGCGGCTGTCCGCCTTGATCATGGCGTCCAGGACCAGATGCAGGGGATCGGCGGCCGACACCTTGGGGATGTCGCGCCGGGCGGCGTCGGCCGCTTTGCGCCCCATGCAGTGGCGACAGGCGGCGCGATAGGTTTCCTCAAAATCATCATCGCCAAGACTGGTGCGCAGGCTTGCGTCCAGGGCGCAGTCGTTTAAGTCCGACAGGAGCGTCCGAAGACTCACGATACCCACGTAGCGCCCCTGGCGCATGACCACGGCGGCATCCAGTTCCGGGCATTTCTCCAGATGTTGCTGCAATTTGCTGGCAACAAGTTCCAGGGGCTCGCCGGCGTCGACGGCAAGCACGTCGGTGCGCAAGGCGTCGAAGGCGCGTTTGCGTAGCATTCTCTTTCTCCGATGGCGTGGCGGTGCGCCAGCCTAACCCGGTTTGCCCAGGCTTGTGAAGGGCTGGTCAATCGAAATCCGCCAGCAAGGCTCCGACATGGACCTTACCAAAAAGGACCACCGGCGAATAGCGGGTACGCAGCCGCCACACCGCCTGTTGCAGCTGATCGGAGGTGATGCCGTTTCGAAGGGCGGTGTAGGCCTCAATAAAGGCGGCCAGCGAATCGCAGACCTTTAGGAGCTGCCCGTCCTTGGGATCGAAGCTGTCCAGGTTGCAGCGGTGCTCCAGTTCGTCGGGCGTCACCCGCACCGCTTTCCCGGTCTCGTCGCGGATGGATTCGTAAAATTCCGAGCCCACCTCGATGCCCAGGAAATAGGCCAGCCGGTCGGCCAGATCGCCGTAGCCGCCGCCGGTCAGGACCGAAAAGACCCGTCGCTCCAGTTCCTGGTTTTCATATTCCTTTATCATATCTCCAAGCGGCGCGACCGACTGCTTGACCGGGGAGATGATGTCGCGGGTGAGGAGTTCGGGCATGTCGTGGACCAGGCCGGCAAAGAAATTGTTCAGCCGCCTGGCCGGGCAGGCGTCCACCGCCAGACTGAAAAAATAGCCGTAGGCGGCCACGAGGAACATGTGGCCCAGCACCGAGGTCTCCGGGATGCGCGGGGTCTGGGACCAACGGGTCTGGAACCGCAGCTGCCCAAGCAGCCGGCCGAAATGCCCCAGCGGCGTCTTCTTGCCGGCAAAGAGCCCGTCGGCCAGATCGCGCACCCCGCGCAGATCGGCAAACCGGGCCAGACCGCCGGTAAACGACGACTCGATTTCAAGCAACTCGTCGTCCCAGGGATTGTCGCGCTTGATCAGGGAATATTCCCAGCCGCTGGCATAGAGATGGGCCGCGTCCAGGATGCGCCGGGCCGGGGCGTCGCTTTCCGGCACGGACAGATAGGCCCGAAGCCGCCCCCAGAAGTCCTCGCCCAGTTCGCGCACCCGGGGTTCGAGCTGCTCGAACACCCAGTTGGTGAGCTGCCGGTAATGGGCCGGATTGGCCTTGATTTTATAAAAGACCGGCGGCTTGATGTCGGTGATGACCAACCGGTAGAGATATTCAAACAATCCGCCCTCGACGATCTCCAGCCCCAGGGCCAGCCGCTTCGGTTCGGGCAGATGGCGGGAATTGAGTTCGTAGAGCATCCAGGCCACCATCATCTTATGGGCCTGTTTGTCGACCTCCACCAATTCCATACTGCGGTGTTTGTCGTTCCACCGCTTCATGAACGACCCGGCAAACAGGAACTGCAAAAGGCTTTTGCGGACGCTGACCATGCCTTCTCCTTTAAATTCCTCGATCGGACGCAAGCCTAGCCCTGCCGGGGATAAAGGGCAACCTCCCTTCCTGCGCCGGACGGTTCCTGCAAAAAATGCTGTTGACAACCACGGTCTGCGGGAATACAGGATTCGTCTTTCGAGCAACTCAGAGGAGCCGCCATGAAAACGTTTAGCCCGACGCCCAAAGATATTTCCCACAACTGGTTCGTGGTCGACGCCTCGGACAAGATCCTCGGCCGCTTGGCCTCTGCCGTGGCCATTCGCCTGCGCGGCAAGCACAAGGTGGAATTCGCCCCCCACATGGATACCGGCGATTTCATCATCGTGGTCAACGCCGGCAAGGTGCGCACCACCGGCCGCAAGCTGGACCAGAAAAAATACTACCGCCATTCCGGGTGGATCGGTGGCCTGAAGGAAACTTCCCTGCGCGACATGCTGGCCAAAAAGCCGGAAGATGTTATCCGTAAGGCTGTGCGCGGCATGCTGCCCAAAAACCGCCTCGGTCGGGCCATGCTGAAAAAGCTCAAGGTCTACTCCGGCGAAGCCCACCCCCACGAGGCCCAAAAGCCCGAAACCCTGGACGTCTAAACCCGGCCTCCGGAGAATCCACATGAGCGACGAATTCTACTACGCCACCGGCCGCCGCAAACGCGCCACGGCCCGTACCCGCCTCTACAAAGGCAATGGCCGCATCCTCATTAATGATCGGCCCTTCGAGGAATACTTTCCCCGTCCCACCCTGCACGCCATTGTGCGTCAGGCCCTGGCCCTGACCAAGCTGGAAGGCCGCCTGGACGTGAAGGTCAACGTCGCCGGCGGCGGCATGACCGGCCAGGCCGAGGCTGTGCGCCACGGCATCTCCCGCGCGCTTATCACGCTCGACCCCGAGCTGCGCGGCGTGCTCAAGAAAGCCGGCCTGCTGACCCGCGACTCCCGCGAGAAAGAGCGTAAAAAGTACGGCCAGCGCGGCGCCCGCGCCCGGTTCCAGTACTCGAAGCGTTAAACCGCGCGGCGATTACACAGTATCCCAGGGCGGAACCGCGAAAGCGGTTCCGCCTTTTGGCGTTGGCCCCAAGGAGGCTCCCATGGCCGAACACAAACCCCGCCCCAAGCTCGTTTTCGCCGACAACGACGGCAATATCTACGACCATCCCGAGCTCGAAATGCTGGTGCGCCGGGGCGATCGCCTGGAGCCGCCGCGCCCGGACGAGATCATCGCCCTGCCGCCGGAAAGCGAACTGTTCCTCCTGCCCGGCCGTCATGCCCTGGGCTTTGACCCGGAATCCGGCGAGATCGAACAGCTCGACGAACAGGCCGTGGCCGCCTTTGTCTGCCCCGGCTACACCCTCTCGGCCACAGCCGCCTACGCCGCCCGCGCTAACGCCCCGACCCTGCCCCTGTTCGCCTACGGCGCAGTGGGCTTTTCCGGCGACCGCTTCTACGTAGCCGCCGCCCGGGTGGACGAGGACAAACGCCAGATCTTCACCGGCATCAGCCGCGACCGCATCATCAAGGGCGCCAAGGCGCTTCGGGCCAAGTTCCCCAAAAACCGCTTGCTCGAACACCTGACCGGCTGCGCCCTGACCTCCTGCTGCCCGGCCGCCCGCAACCTGGCCCTTGGCCGCTTCGAGGCCCCCCTGCCCACCTCGCGCACCTGCAACGCCCGGTGCGTAGGCTGCCTGTCGCTCCAGGAGGAAGGCTCGGGCTTTCCCTCCACCCAGACGCGCATCAGCTTCCGGCCAACAGCCCAAGAGATCGTGGAAGTCATGACCGAACACGGCCGCCGGGAAAAACGGCCGGTCTATTCCTTTGGCCAGGGCTGCGAAGGCGAACCGCTGACCGAAGCCAAGGTCATCTGCGAGGCCGTGGCCCGCTTCCGCCAGAACGGCGGCAAAGGCACGGTCAACATCAACACCAACGCCAGCCTGCCCGACGGTGTGGAGGCTTTTGCCGCCGCCGGCGGGTCGTCGATCCGGGTGAGCCTGTCGAGCGCCGAGGCGGCCCTGTATGAAGCCTACTACCGGCCGGTCGGCTACGGCTTTGCCGCCGTGCGCGAGTCCATAGCCCGGGCCAAGGCCGGCGGACTTTTTGTGTCGCTCAATTTCCTCTTTTTCCCCGGCATCTCCGACACCGAGGCCGAGCTTGCCGCCCTGACCGAGCTGGTCACCGAATACAAGGTGGATTTCATCCAGCTGCGCAACCTAAACCTCGACCCCCAACTCTACCTGCAGGTGGCGGCCGGCAGCGGCGCACTGGCCGATCCGGCCCGGCACGCCTCCATGGGACTGGCCAATTTCCGCAAACGCCTGCGCAAGGCCTGCCCCTGGCTGAAATTCGGCTATTTCAATCCGTATCTGGAAGAGAGGGTAGAGTAATGGGGACAAGGGGATAAAGAGAAAGAATGCCTCCGGCGGCCGGGGGGATGATCCCCCCGGACCCCTGCAATTGGAGAAGTTTGTAAAGGGGTTTTGGGGACTACGGGGAATCGGGTCGGCTGTGGACCAGGACAGAAGAAGCCAACGCTTGACAGGAATCCCCGTGGCTCCAGCGGCCGGTGGAAGCTTCCCCGCCGCCCGGGGCGGCGTCGTCGCGACGGAATGAAGCGATGCGGGAAAGACCGCACGCCCCAATACTGACGTCGCCCCTGGGTTGGACCGGTCTATCCGGTCCAACCCAGGGGCGACGTTCTCTTTTGGCAGGGAGGGTCCGGGAGGGGGTTACCCCCTCCCGGCCGCCGGGGCATTCTTCTCTTCTCTTCCCCCACTTCCCCTAAAAAATCACCTCGACCTGCTCGGCCCCTTCCTGGCGGATACCAACCCGGCCGATGACCCGGGCGTATTCGTGCAGGGCCTTTAAGCGCTGCATGACGTCGTCGGCGATCTCCGGGGCAACCACCAGCATGTAGCCGATGCCGCAGTTGAAAATCTGGAGCATCTCCGGCCAGGTGAGGTTCCCCTGCTCCTTGAGCCAGTCAAAGACCGGCAGCACATGCCAGGAACCGAATTTGATCTGGGCGGCCACGCCCTTGGGCAGGATGCGGTTGACGTTGTCGTAGAACCCGCCGCCGGTGATGTGGACCATGCCCTTGATGTCGAAATCGCGCAGCAAATTGAGCACGGTTTTGACGTAAATGCGCGTCGGCGCAAGCAGGGCCTCGCCCACGGTCTGGGTGGAATTGGGCAGGGGGTCGGTCGGGGCCAGCCCGGAGTCGGCCAGGATCTTGCGGATCAGCGAATAGCCGTTGGAGTGCGGTCCCGAGGCCTCGATGCCGATAATGACGTCGTCGACGCCAATACTCGATCCGTCGACGATCTTGGCGTTGTCCACGAGGCCCACGCAAAAGCCGGCCAGATCGTAGACGCCGTCAGGATAAAAGCCCGGCATCTCGGCCGTCTCGCCGCCAAGCAGGGCGCAGGACGACTCTTTGCAGCCGTCGGCAATGCCGGAGACGACCTGGGCGGCCAAGTCTACCGAAAGTTTGCCGGTGGCGAAATAATCCAGGAAAAAGAGCGGCTTTGCCCCCTGAACCAATATGTCGTTGACACACATGGCCACAAGGTCGATACCGATGGTATCGTGCTTTTCCATGTCGTGGGCGAGTTTGAGTTTGGTGCCCACGCCGTCGGTGGAGGCCACGAGCACCGGGTCGGCCATGGCCCCGGAGTCGAGTTTGAAAAGGCCTCCGAAGCCGCCGATGTCGGAGAGCACGCCCTTGCTGTAGGTTCCGGCCACAATGGACTTGATGCGCGAAACCAGGGAGTTGCCGGCGTCGATGTCAACGCCTGCGGCTTTGTAGGCTGCCGATCTGTCGGCCATGGGGTGGCTCCTTGCGAGAAATGCAAATGAAAACACGTCATGCTAGCCGTTTTGTCCGCGAAGTTCAAGGGAAGCCCGCCGCCTCTCGCCGGGTTGCGGCCATTGCTTTGGCCCTGCTCGTGGCGACCGCCCTGCTCGCTCCGAGGCCGGCTTCGGCTGACGGCATGAGTTCGCCCTCGGTCGAGTACGGTCCGCCGCCGGCTGCGCCCTCGGATTCTGCCTGGGACAACAATGACGAGCCGCGCCGCGACGTGCGCCTGGGCAACGTGGACCACATGCGCCTTGGCCGCGAAGAGGACGGCAGCGTCATCATGGAAATACGGCCGCGCCCCAAACCGACCCAGGACCAGTCCCAGACCGGCCCCATCTATGTCTATCCGCAAATCGGCAACATGCCCGGCCAGCAGACCGGCCAACAAGCCGGCTCGCCATCCGGCCCACAATCCGGTCAACCGCGGGGGCAAATCGGACAGCCAGGCTCCATGCCCCAGCCAGGACAACCCAGCCAGGGGCGGGGCATGGCCGGCGGCCCGTCGGGCCAATCCAGTCCATTGGGCCAACCGCCGGGCCAGTCCCAGACCGCTCCCGGCAACCAGGGGAATCCGGGAAATTTCGGCCCGACCGGCAACACGTCCGGCTTCGGCCAGTCCCCTGGTTCGCCGTCCGGCCAAAGACTACCGACCGGGCAAGGGACGACCGGCTCCGGTTCCTAGCTCCAAGCCAAGGAGGCCGCCATGCATCCTGCCGCATTGTGGAAAGCCCTGCCTGACGGGCGCGTGTCCTGCCGGCTGTGCTCGCATTTCTGCCGTATCGACGTTGGCCGCCGGGGGCTTTGCGGGGTGCGGGAAAACCGGGACGGCGCACTTTTTACCCTGGTCTACGACCGGGTGGCCGCCGCCAATCTCGATCCGGTGGAGAAAAAGCCGCTTTATCACTTCCTCCCCGGCACCACGACCTTTTCCTTTGGCACCATGGGCTGCAACCTCTCCTGCTCCTTTTGCCAGAATTTTTCCCTGTCCCAACCGCCCCGTCAGGGCAAGCCGATTACCGGCGAACAGGTCAGCCCGGCCGATCTGGTGGCCGCCGCCCGACGCAGCGGCGCAGCCTCGGTGTCCTACACCTATTCCGAACCGACCATTTTTTTTGAGCTGATGGCCGATACGGCCGATCTGGCCCATGGGGCCGGCCTCAAAAACATCCTGGTTTCCAACGGATTCCAGAGCCGGCAGTGCCTCGATGCCCTGGCCGGGCGCATCGACGCGGCCAACATCGATTTGAAAGCCATGCGCCCGGATTTCTACGAGCGCATCTGCGGCGCGAAGCTTACGCCTGTGCTGAAAAATCTCGTGCGTATCCGGGAGCTTGGCTGGTGGCTGGAAGTGACGACACTGCTCATTCCGGGCGGCAACGACAGCACCGGGGAATTGACGGATCTGGCCGGCTTCCTGGCCAAAGAGCTTGGGGCGAACACGCCCTGGCACATTTCGCGTTTCCATCCCGATTTCGCCATGCGCGACCGGCCGCCGACGTCGCCCGAGGACCTTGAGCGCGCCTACGCCATCGGCCGTGAGGCCGGACTGCGCTACGTCTATGTCGGCAACATCCTGGATGCGGACCGTAACGCCACCTTCTGTCCAGGCTGCGGCGAGCGGCTCATCGAGCGCGAGGGCATAGGGCTTCTGGCGGCGCGAACGGTCGGTGGCCGGTGTTCTTCGTGCGGCGTGTCCATCGCCGGCATCGGCCTGCCGTGACAAGCCGGCTCGTAACCCTTGCCAGGACCGGGAAGTTGCAGTAACCAATCCCCTCTTGCGTCGGGGCGTGGCGCAGACTGGTAGCGCGCCTGCTTTGGGAGCAGGATGCCGGGTGTTCAAATCACCTCGCCCCGACCATATTTCAAGGGCTTGCGAATATTTCGTAGGCCCTTTTCTCGTGGAAAATTCTCCTGTGGGCCGTCCTGTGGGACAAAAGGGATGCCGTTAGGCTTGGCCCTTAATGTACACATACAATATTCCGGGAAGTTGTCTGGATTAGGTTGCGACATCCGGTGTGCGCGTCTTTCTGGTCGACGACCATCCCGTCAAGAGACCTATTACGGCCGCTTGATACGCAAACTCGGGTTTTCCTGCATGAAGAAACGGCGCAAGTTGGCCATCCGGCAGCACGGCTGACCGGCCGAGTCCGCCTCCTGCCTTTCCGAGGCCCGGCCGGGGACATCCCCAGCCCGGGCAACACTGCCCGCCTTACCGCCGGGACAATCCGGCTCCTCTTCCACCTTGGCCGGGCGCGGCGAGGCTGTCCCCAAATTCCGCTACACAGAATCACGGGAATCCCCGACAGACCTCTTGCCGTTTTCGCGCTATCCGTTTCGAAGCCAATGCCCGGATAAATGGGGTAATAAGCCTTAATTTTAGAGAGTTACGCTACGAAATCCCCATCGAAGGCGGTGGAGGTGATCGTGGGCGGGTGTCGTTCCAGGAGACCTGGCAGGGCCGATGGGGTTGTTGCCCATGGCACGCGCAAGGATCGCTTCCCGGACGAAACTGACCATTTTATGCACTGCGGCCTCTCGAAAAAGCTTCCTGAACGGTCAAGAAGGATGATCTACACCATCGGCCGTCCGGCGTATCCGCATAATAAAGCAGTCACGCGGCAATTGCACAGGAGCAAACCATGGGACACGTTATGAGACGCCAACTTGTTCACACCCTGCTCATCCTGGCTTTCACCATGTGGGCAGGGGCGGTCTTTGCGGCGAAAACACTGGATTTTACCAGAATAGCGCCGGTCGACACCAGCCAGTTCACTTACGGAACTGGAAAGCCTGTGAATGTAACTTTCGCCAGTAACGGAACGATGTACATTCTCAATACAGAGTTAAACGAGATAGAACGGCGCGACAATGCCGGAAAATGGACGAAAATACAGGGTCCGGACGCTTCCGTTGGAACGTTTGGCAAGGCGGTTGCCGTCGATAACTCCGGTACAATATACGTCACTGACACGGAAAACAATAAAATCCTCGTGCGCGACACCGCCGGAAACTGGACCACAATGGGCACAAGCGGCAGCGCTGTCGGCCAGTTTGCATACCCGTGGGGCATCGCCGTGGATGGCTCCGGAAAACTGTACGTGGCTGATTCCCAAAACTACCGTATCCAGATCCGGGATACGTCCGGCAACTGGACGGCCATCGGCTCGCATGGCAGCGCTGTCGGCCAGTTTGCATCCCCGGGCGGCATCGCCCTGGACAGCTCGGGCAACCTGTACGTGACCGATGGCGACAACTACCGCATTCAGGTCCGGGACACCTCCGGCAACTGGACCAGTTACGGCACCTCTGGCTCGGGTCCCGGGCAGTTCCTCTGGCCCCGGGACGTGGCGGTGGATGGATCGGGCAACATATACGTGATCGATGACAACAACTGCATCCAGATGCGCGACACGGCCGGCACCTGGACGTCTTCGGGCAACGGCACCTTCGCGAACCCCACGGCGGTGGCCGTGGACGGCTCAGGCCACATCTATGTCACCGACAACAATTGCGTTGTCACGGGCACATCCGTAGCCACAGGCGCCTGGACGATGATCTGGGGCAGCGCGGGTTCGGAATTGGGATTTATCGGCTGGCCCCTGGCCGTGGCCGTGGACGGCTCCGGCACGATCTATGTCGCTGATACGTTCAACTCACGCGTCGTGGCGCGCGACACCGCCGGAACCTGGTCGCTCATCGGCGGGCCCGGCGACGGCCTCGGACAATTCGCATACCCGTCGGGCGTGGCGGTCGACGCCTCCGGCAACGTCTACATCTCCGACACGTATAACAACCGCATCCAGATACGTGACCCCTCCGGCCATTGGTCGAGCTACGAGGACTCCACGATGTACCATCCCTTGGGCATGGCCGTGGACAAAGCCGACACCCTCTATGTGGCCGAAATGGACCATGCCATCCATATCCGCGATACCTCCGGCAACTGGACTTCCGTCGGCACACTTGGCAGCGGCCTCGGGCAGTTTTCCAGCCCCAAGGCCGTGGCCGTGGACAGTTCCAGCAACCTCTATGTGGCCGATACCGACAACAACCGCATCCAGGTCCGCGACACCGGCGGCAATTGGACGGTCATCGGCTCCAGCGGCACCGGCCCAGGCCAGTTTCAGGCCCCGTCGGGCGTGTTCGTGGATGCGTTGAGAAACCTCTATGTGGCCGATACCGACAACAACCGCATCCAGGTCCGCGACGCATCCGGCCACTGGAGTGTCTACGGGGGCGGCGCTTCCGGCACGGCCGCCGGCGGCGATGACGGGCAATTCCACGCTCCCCAAGGCTTGGTCGTGAGCACGGCCGGCATGCTCTACGTGGTCGACACGATCAACAATCGCATCGAAGCGGCCGAGGTCGCGACCACGACGGTTTCGCCAGCCCCCATCGCGTCGTTACTGTTGCAGTAGGCGCAGGCAGGGGAAGCGTTATCCGCCATCACGGAGGTTCCCCGACCGCCTGTCGCACGGGGGGGCGGCGCGTTGATCCGTTCCCGGGGCAGGCATTGTCCTCGACCTCAACAACAGCCTCCCTGGCGTAACGCTTCAGGGGATTCTGGCGATTCCCGGGACCGCAAACGCTCCTTGCGGACCGGACATCGCATGCCCAATCCCGCAGACGCGTAAACTCTGCCCTGTTTATCCCAAGGGGAGCAAAACAGGACTACAACCCGAGGAACCTGGGAATTGTCTCGCGGCCGGCGCTGCGATCGGCTTCTCCAGCACTTGGGAACCAGGGATTTAGGATAACAACCGGAGAACCGGGAATGTCCTGGAGATGATTGATTTTGTCCATCCGGGCTTATCCGCCGACGATAAATATTAAATTATTTCAAAGGATACAACCAACCATGAGGTTTTTTGGAGCAGGATGCCGGGTGTTCAAATCACCTCGCCCCGACCAGTTATATTTCAAGGGCTTACGAATATTTCGTAGGCCCTTTTTCGTGGAAAATTGGCTGGATACGATATGGAGTATAAAAAGGCCGCCGGACATGGCGGTCCAATGCCATGCCGTCTGGGGAAACGGAGCTGCCTTGCCGATTCTCTTGCCCCAATCCCGAAGATGCGGCACTGATCACTCACAGTCTGGCAGGGGTGCAAGCCCGATGCATGGAAAGGGCGCTGCGGCCGGACCATCGGCAGGACGCCTGGACGCGTCGGCCAGTCAACGGGCCGCATGATCGCAATCGTCGCCAGGACAGAAAACAGGAGGGCGCATCATGAAATTTTCCCGGCGGAATTTTCTCAATACCAGCCTCTCCGGAGCCGCTCTGGTTGCTTGCGGCGGGCTGGCGGCCGGTGTCGAATGGATCCTTTCCCCGGTGAATGCCGCCGCCCAGTCGCTGGCGACACTGGCGCGCAGCGTCGTCCCCGTTCCCGTGCCCGCCACCTCGCCCAAGTTGCGGCCCACGGATGTCGCCAAATACGCCGAGTCAGGCTATGGCTTCTGGAGCTTCGGCGAGCCCCTCGCCGTTCCCAAGAGATTGGACCTCATGCCCGCCAACCATGGCGCCCCGGCCGGGAAACCGGTTGCCCGGCTGGTGCGGTTTTTTACCATCTCCGACATCCATATCGCCGACAAGGAAAGCCCGGCCCAGCTCTTCGCCCTTGGCCTCAAACACCACATTTCCGCAGCCTATTCCCCGGCCATGCTGTACACGACCCAGGTCCTGGATGCGGCGGTGCGAACGATAAACGCCATCCACAAACAGGATCCCCTGGATTTCGGCATCTCCCTGGGGGATACCTGCAACAATACCCAGTACAACGAACTGCGCTGGTATCTTGACGTCCTGGACGGAAAGGCCATCACCCCCAGTTCCGGGGCGCATGTCGGCGTCGACAGCATCGACTACCAAAAACCGTTCCAGGCGGCCGGGCTGAACAAGTCCATCCCTTGGTATCAGGCGCGCGGCAACCACGATCATTTTTTCATTGGTTCCTTCCCGGTGACGGAATATTTTCGACAGGTCTATACCGGTGAACATGTCCTGAATCTCGGCGATTTCCTGGCTGATCCCAAGGGGATTGACAGCCGGGGAACCTACCAGGGGGTCATCGACGGCCGGACGCCCTACGGCGATATCGTCGGCATGGGTCCGGTGGCGGACTTTCCCAGCCCGCCCAAGGTCGTGGCCGATCCGAACCGCCGCTCCCTGACGCCCAAGGAGTGGATGGCCGAATTTTTTCACACCACTTCGACTCCGGTCGGTCACGGCTTCAGCCAGGCCAATACCGAGAACAACTTTGCCTGCTACAGCTTCGAGCCGAGGCCGGATATCCCGCTGACGGTGATTGTGGTCGACGACACCCAGCGGGAAGACGATGTCGATCAACCCATGTCCCGGACGAGTTCCCCCGGCTACGGACATGGCTCCCTGGACAAGGCGCGCCTGGACTGGCTTGTGGGCGAACTGGACCGGGGCCAGGCCGAGGGCAGGCTCATGATCATCGCCGCCCATGCTCCCATCGGCGTCGAGCCGCCAACCTCCCCGGTCGGCTGGTACGCCGCCGCCGCCATCTCCGAGCCGGAACTGATCGCCAAACTGCAGACCTATCCCAATCTCATCGCCTGGATCGCGGGACACCGGCACTGCAACGCCATTACCGCTTTTGCCTCGCCCGATGGCTCCCGCCCGGAACTGGGGTTCTGGCAGATCGAAACCTCCTCGCTCCGGGACTTCCCCCAGCAATTTCGCACCTTCGAGATCCTGCGCAACAGCGACGGCACTTTGTCCATCCTGGCCGCCGACTTCAATCCGGACGTTCAGGAGGGGTCGCCAGCCTCGACCTCGCGCGCCTATGCCGTGGCCGTCCAGCAGATTTTCCACAATCCCAGGGGCTATCCCCCCACCGGTTCATACAATGCGGAGCTTGTCATTCCCTTGAGTCCGTCAATGCGGGCGAAGCTCAACAACGTTGGCATCCCGGTGCGTTCTTGACCTCTCCTTGGGGACAGGTTTGTTGTTGGCTCTTCACTGCGTGGCGTGAAGCGGACCGAACCTTGGAGGGCGATACGCTGCCCGTCCACCAGGCCAGGAGTTTACTGACGTAGAGAGCCAGGAAGAGCCGTGAGGCGGTTGCACCTACCTGCGATCGATCGACAATGCTCCCATAGAGCTCGCCGGCTGTGCGGCTTTGGGAGCAGGATGTCGGGTGTTCAAATCACCTCGCCCCGACCAGATAGATTCGAACGGAGGTGTTTGCGCCAGGGCTGCTTCAAGAACAGCGCGTGGCACAACTGCCGGAACTGACGCCGGTGGCCCGGCGAAGGTTCTCCCGGGAGAACAACTGTCCCCCTTCTGCGACCCCTGCCCACTCTGCAGGCATCATCGATCCCGGCAAACGTGAAAAAGGCGGCGCGGCCTGAAACGACCGCGCCGCCCACGTCTGTACCGCATCAGCGACCACTCCTTGAGCACCCGACCGTTGGCTTGCCTGCGTCTCATCCCCTGATCATCGCGCAGCCGCAGGTCAACCGGAGCCAACAAGTTTGCGACCACGCGATGAAGCCTGGACGGGCGAACGTGGTCTTCGCTGCACTCCTCTCGCCCGTGCGGACTAGTTTACCGCCTTAACCGCCGGGATGGTCCAGGTTCCATTGAGAATTGAGGGCTTGGTTTCCTGTGGCCAATAGAGACGCAGCATCAGGACAAACGTATCTTTCGGCGCCGGCAGCCAGTTGGATTCCTTGTCTGGGCCTGGATTTTCGTTCTGGATGTAAAGATCCACGGAACCATCCGCATTTTGCTTCAGATTCTGGCGGGCACTGATACTTTGCCGATTGATCGGATTCTTTACAAAGAAGTAATCCTTGTCGTACATGGTCAGCGACCAGAAACCTTTTGCAGGAGGGAGTTGGCCTTTATCGAAGTGCATCACGTAGTTCTTCCCCCCGTTATACGACTCAAACACGTTCGGCCCTTCCGAAGTTGGATAGACCGCATCCTGGGGGAGGTTCGCGCCAAGACCGATCGCAGTGATGAGCGCTCGCTGGATGTAGTTGACGCCGTAGGCTCCCGTCTTGGTCGTGAAGAGCCAACCGTGCTCCAGCTTCATGTCCCCAGCGACGATCCCCTCCTTCATCCAAAGCATGATCTTTTCAAAGGCAATCTTCGGGACCATGGAGAATGCTTCGCGCGCCAAGGGGTTAAGCTTGCTCCCGTCGAAGGGCTGGCCCGGCGCGATCCCGAGCTTCGCCAGTTTCGCAAGCATCGGCTTGTCAGCCGGGGAAGGCGGGTTGTCTTGCATCAACTTTGCCAGCAGACTGAAGTAGTCATACACGCTCAGCGCATTGACTTGCTCACGCACGGCAGTCTTCATATCGATCGCTGGGTCGACCTTGCCTGCCGCAGGCGTGTAAGGCTTGCCATAAGAGCTAAGAGGAACAAGGGAAATTTCGTCCTGCATCGCGTGCACAGCCGAGTAATCCTCAGGCGTTCCCGTGCAGTATATGCGTCCCAGCAGCCAGACGAGATTGGTAGGCGACTTATACTCTTTCACTCCTTCGGGCAGCTTGCCTTTCCAGCCTGGACCGGTGATGGCATATACCTGCGCCTTGGTTCCGGTGGTGCGTTTTCCAGGCACCTGAAAGACATTCGTCCAGCCGTCAAGCATGGGGAAGAGGTAGTAGCGGTCTTTGGCATCCGGCAGAGTGAGTACATACGGTTCCTGACTCACGTTTATCCAGGCCGTTGTGTACAGCGTATCTGCGTTTGGCGCGGTCACGTCACGAAACTCCGCCGAGGGATACGCACGCATCCGAACAAACTGCCCCATTGGGGCGCGTGTCCCCTCAGGCGTCGTTACGTTTGTCATCACGCGTCGCGTCATTTCCATGGTCACGAGTGGATATCCATAAACATACGCCTCAACACCAAGTGGAATAGCAGCAAAAACATTTTCTTTAGCCTGTGCGTTGACACAGAGAGCCGCCAAGACAACAATCGAAAGACAAAAAAGCCTTGCTTCTTTGATTAACACACTGACCATAGTAACCTCCGACTAAAGGTTGACTGATGCGCGCTTTGACCTGTGCGTCATTCTTCAGATGCAGCTAATGATTGCAGGTTAAAACCCTTCCGCCAAAAAAACGCATGTAAAATCTGGTCCGTCGCAGCAAAAGCGGAGAGATGGAGCGCCAGCAACACGCTCCTGAACGCGAAGCCATATCCGATGAAGTTTCGACAGGGTGCATTTTCAAAAGAGATGGTTATTGTTTGATAAATATCTTATCCCTGTAATATAAACCAATTCAGTACTCCGCCGCCTCTCGACACAAGTCGCGCAGGCCCCATTTGACAAGGCCGTTATCACAGCCCACGTCTTTTGGCTATGGCCTCAGTATAAAATGCGCACCCTTCCTCCTCGGGGAGCTCTTTTTGAAATCCTCGGCGGAGGCGGTCAGGATGGCGTCTATCATGGCCCCAAATCTGGATTTGAGTTCCTGCCGCCGTGTGGCGCTCTGGTCGAGGCGCTTCTTCAGGCATCGTATGTCCCGTCCCCTCGAATCACCTCGGTGAATGCCTTTCTCATCATCCGATTTCCCCGCCCCGACGTGGCTATCGAGTACGACCTCGATCCCGATGCGGCGATCAAGCAACGGGAACGGGCTTTTTCTGAGGCGGCAAGCCACGGGCACCTTGTGGCCGGGGCGCATATTTCTTTTCCGGGCATCGGTCCTGTCGGCAAGGCCGATCCAGGATACCGCTGGCTGGCTGTGCCGTACGCCAACGAGGCCCACGGACAACAACAGGCCTTGTGCGCAACAAAATAGGGCACACCTTTCGGGATGCCGCAAGTGAACGCTGGCCCACCGGCCAAGCGGCCCGCAACACCTCGGCATACGTCTGCATCTCTTGCTGCTGGTCAGCTGCTCTGATACCAAAAACGATGTTCCGCGCGCTGCGTCGCCGCCGGGCGTGTCCGGCCCATCTGTGACCGCCCCTCTTCGGCCACTCCGGCTGACGGCCAGGGAGTGGCTTGTTTGTGCAGTTGCCGCCTGCGGCTTTCTCTTTGACAGCTACGAACTGCTTATGCTTCCGCTCATCGTGCGCCCGGCGCTCATGGAACTCGGCGGCATTGTTCCCGGCTCGCCAGAATTCACGTTCTGGTTTGGTCTGCTCTTTTATATCCCCGCCATAGCCGGCGGAGCCTTCGGACTTCTTGGCGGCTACCTCGCTGACCGCTTTGGCCGGCAACGCATACTGACTGCAAGCATCATGCTGTATGCGTGCTCCTCGTTCTTGAGCGGGTTTGCTGCGAACCTGCCCATGCTGCTTGTCCTGCGCTGCCTTGTTTTCATCGGAGTATGCGTGGAATTCGTGGCTGCGGTGGCCTGGCTGGCCGAAATTTTTCCCGAACCACGCCGGCGCGAGGCCGTACTTGGAACCACGCAAGCCTTCTCTTCCGTGGGGGGACTGCTTGTGGCCCTGGCCGGCGGCATTGCGGCAGCATGGGCTGCCGGCCGTCCGATAGAGATATTGGGCTGGTTCACCTTGCCGCCGATGGCCTTGCCGCCGATCGGCCTCCCGCATTTCCTGTCCTTTCTCGGGCACATCGCCAATCCGCACGCGGATTGGCGCTATACGCTCATGTCCGGCCTGTTGCCGGCCCTGCCGCTTCTCCTGGTGCGGCCTTTTCTGCCGGAATCTCCGCCTTGGCTGGAAAAACGCCGTACCGGCCGCCTTGGTCGGCCAAGTGTGGCCGCCCTGTTCTCCCCCAGGCTTTGGCGCACCACCTGTCTGGTCACCGGCATGTTCACGCTGAGTTTCGCCGCCTCCTTTGGGGCCTTGCTGCAAGCGCCGCAAATCGTGCCCGGGCTGCCCGAGACCCGGGCCGCCGTGGCCGAGGCCCAGGGCGCGCTTTTGTCCGAAGAAGATCAGGCGTCGCTTCGGACCCAGTTGACGGCGGCAGGATGCCCCGAGGGCGAAATCGAGCAGAGGCTATTCTCGGAAAAACGCCGCATCGCCGGTCCGGTGGAACAGAGAATCGCGGCGCGCGTGACCACATTCCAGGAGATGGGGGGAATTGGCGGGCGGTGCGCCCTGGCAGTGCTGGCGGTGTGGATTGTCAGCCGCAGGAGGCTTCTGCGGTTTTTTCTGATTCCGGCGACGGTTATTTTGCCAGTGACCTTCGCCTGGGCCGGAACCACGAGCCTGCCCGCCTTTGAAAGCGGCCTTTTTCTGGCGGGATTTTTTATTATCGGCCAGTTCAGCTTCTGGGGGAATTATCTCCCCCGTGTCTATCCACTGCACTTGCGGGGCACAGGGGAAAGCTTCGCGGCCAACGTCGGCGGACGCATGCTCGGATCATGCTTCGCCGCCCTGACCCAATGGCTCGCCGCCGTCCTGCCCGTCGCCGCCGCCCACCCCGCCCAAGTGGCCTACGCCGCTGCCGGGATCGCCTTCCTGGTCACCCTCGTCAATCTGATTGCCTCGCGCTGGCTGCCCGAGCCCGCCTCAGGGCTCCTGCCCGAGGACACGCAAGACCTTTGAGCACCGCGCAACGGCACATTCGGAAAAACACGGGGCATCCCTTGGCCGGCCTCGCTCAACCATCCCCGCGCATCCGGCCAAGGGACGCCACAGCCAAAGCCGTCAGCTTCGGTCGGTCGGTCTTGCCCCGGGGCGTCACCGGCCACTGCTCAAGAGGCAGGCAAGCCACGGGCACAGACAAGGCGTCCACCCGGTCGGCGAGGTACCGGAGCAGCGCTTCGGGGCCGGGATCAGGGCCGGTCGTTCGATAAAAGGCCACCGGTACCTGCCCGGCCTCGGCATCGGCCACCCCTACCACCACGGCCTCGGCCAGGCCAGGATACCCGGCTAGGACGTCGGCCACCAGGGCGGCGACCACCTGGACGGCATGGCGCACGATGACGTCTCCGCTGCGGCCGAGAAACCAGTAGTCGCCCGCGGCGTCGCGGCGCATGCAATCGCCCGTATCGTACCAGCCGGTTCCGATGGCCCGATGCGTGGCCATGGTGTCGTTGAAATAGCCGACCATCATGTTCGCCGAGGTGACGAGAAGGCGTCCGGGACTCCCCTCGGGAACGTCCCGCCCGGCGTCGTCCACAAGCCGCACGGACACATCCCCGACGGGCCTGCCGACGCAGCCGGGTTTGTCCGTTTCGCTTGGCGCGACCACAGCCACAAGGCCTGTTTCGGTGAGGCCATACAGGTTGCAATACGGCCGGCCGGTGATTCGCCGGGCCGCCTCATAAAGGGCTTGTCCCGGCGAGTCGCCGCCGCTGAGCCAAAACCGCAGCCGTGAATGGTCAACGTGGGCGGCGGCCGGATCGGCAAAAAGCATCCGGGCGTAACTGGGCATCACGAGGCAATACCCCGGGCGGACCTCGCCATAGAGACGCCAGAACGCGGCCGGGGCCGGGGCCGGCTGTTCGGCCAGCACGACGGTCCCGCCCTGGCGCAGCATGGCCAGCACCTGGAACACCAGGACCACTGGCCGGTAGGCCGAAAATACGGCCAAGGTCGTATCCTCGGCCGTGACGCCAAGGGCCTGGACAAAGGCTTCCACACGTCGCGCCAGCCGTTCCTGGCTGTGTGCGACGGCCTTGGGCCGGCCGGTTGAGCCGGAGGTAAAAACCAGAAGGCAGATCGGGTCCGCAACGTTGCTCCGGGGCGCAGGGTCGGTTGGGGCATGGGCGAGACAGGCGTCATATCCGACTGTTCCCGGTTCGGGCCGACCGAGGCAGACCGTTACCGCCAGCCGCTCCCGCGCCTCGGCCGGGATGGCCGCGCCCAAACCGGCGGCCAAAACAAGACCCCTGGCCCCAGTCTGCCCGATAACCTCGGCTTGCCGGGCCGGCGGCGCGTCCTGCGAAAGAGGAACAAGGACGAGCTCAGCCCGGCAGGCAGCCAGGATGACGACGACAAGCTCGATGGTGTTCGGGAGGAGAACGGCAAGCCGGTCGCCGGGGGCAAGACCACGGCTTGAAAGCCAAGCGGCCAGCTGGCCTGCGTCTGCAACCAGTTGGGCGTAGGTGACGTGACGAGGCCCGCAACAAAGGGCCACGGCCTCGGGCCGCTGCGCTGCCGTGGCGGCGACCATGCGAAAAAGGGGCATGGGACACTCCTTGGCATGTTCCCATGCCCTTGTGCCGCCGTCGGCTTTCACCTCAAAAGCCCTCACGACGATTTCGCCGAAAGGCTACTTCTCCAAGAACGCGGCCGGATCGGTTTTGCCGCTTTTCCCAATCTTTTCACGCAAGGACTTGCTGTAGGCAGCAGTCTTCGCCTCGCCAGTCTTGTTGTTATATTTGAACTTGAACTCAATTTCGTTTGGCAAATCACATGTATACAAGCTCCATTCCCCTTCGTTTTTTGCAGCGCTTGGGGTACATAGACTTTTCTTCATATCGGCGAGGATATCTTCTTTATCCCTACCGACAACGCGGATAATTCTGGCATAGTATTGTCCGTCGATGAAAGCATAGGCGATGGCAGGCGATGCTTTCTGATGCACCGGGAGACGGCAAATTCCCACATAATTATAGTATGAAACGCCTTCTTTCTCCGTATAAAACACGAAATTGCCATCGTCTATGTCGCTCAGTTTAGCCCCGAAATCAAGTTTACCGCACTCAAAAGCCTGCGCAGGTTGAGAACACAGAGCCGTGAAAACGAATACCGCAACAAAAATGAACGTACGCATAACCCCTCCATTGTTTGTTGGACTGAATAAAGTCATACATCCTGCGTAACAAATGACTCCTGCAATCAATATCCTTTCAGAACTGTCCCAGAACAATATACAGACAGACGTCTCCAAGTGGAAAGTATGACTCCAGCTGAAATCTCAGAGTGCATGCTTCCGCAGCGCTGGCCAAACGTGGGCTACGATACCATTTTGTAAAAATATCGCATGGCTTGCGGCGACAGTCAACAGAATGGCGTGACACTGTGCGGGCTGAGGCGCAATCGGCAAGGGTTTACACTTCTTCATGCGCCGCCAATGCAGTCCATACGTCCCTTTCGTCTCTGGGAGTGGCTCAAATTACCTCCCGGATGGCGCTGAACTATGGTTCTCCAGTCTTGGATAACCGGGATTTTGGAGAACCAATGGGAAACCGAAAATGCCCAAAGAAGATCGATTGTGTCCGGACAGCCATACGTATCTTCAATTGATTATTGGCTATCAACTCGATGCGACAAGACGGCAAGGCTTAGGGCGCAGGACCCCGGGTGTCCAAATCCCCTCGCCGCGACCAAATTTCAAGGGGATAAACCACCGTTGGCCTATCCCCTTTATCTTTTGCGGGCGGCTGGCAACCTGGAGGCCAACCGACCGCACGCATACGATGCAAAACGACAGTTACCCGCAACAACGCCCGGTTGCGGCCGGCTTGGCCTGTCGCGCCGCGCAGCCGCAAGCCGGGCCAGAGGTTTCAACGGCTTCGGGGTTTCGGAGAGCGTCGTGGAAAAGACCGGCTGTCCGGGCTGACAGCCGGATACACTTGTCCATGCCTTCCTGTGCTCCGAACCCGGCCAACAAGGCGGCGCAGGAGGTACAGCCGTGGGCTGCCTTGAAACGATTTCGAACACCAGCCGCCAGGGCCGCCAACCCGTCCCAGGCTTCGTCTCCACAGCGACGCCCCTGAAGATAGCCCAGGGCAATGAGCCCGCCTGAAAGCGCCCCGCATATTTCCTCCTTACTGCGGCCCACCCCTGCCCCAAAAGCCGTCCCCAGCCGCGCGGCCTGTTCGCATGCCTCGACTCCCTGGCCGGCCAGGACAGCCGTCAACACCGCTTCCGCACAATTCATGCCGCTTTCAAACAGTTCCTGCGCCCGTTGCTCCACTTCTCGCGTTTCCATGGCTTTCGCCCTCCGGTTGCGTCGTGCCGAAACACGGTCGGCGCGACGGTTGCTTCGATCTTTATTTCTGTTTAATCATGGTCTCTGATCGAATCTAGCGAATATATCCGAAGGGGTTGATCGGAAATTCCGAACAAACCCTGCCCAGGAGACGCTTGTGGAATTGCGGGATGTCCGAACCTTTGCGGCTGTGGCGCGCCATCTCAGTTTTCATCGTGCTGCGCTGGAGGTGCACGCAGCTCAATCGACGGTTTCAGCGCGAATCGCTTCCTTGGAGGACGAATTGCAGGTCCGTCTCTTCGAACGCCTCGGCCGGAGCGTGGCCCTCACCGAAGCCGGCAAACGCCTGCAGCAAATGGCTGTCAAACTCCTGGACCTGGAAGACGAAGCCAGGGCCTGGGTGGCCGGAGCTTCGGAAGCGCGGGGGGTGCTCACCATTCGAGTGCCCGAGTCCCTTTGCGCCTGGCGGATGGGACGCGTGATCCGACAGTTTCGAGAGGCGTATCCCCATTTGCAACTGCGCTTTATCTCTTGCACCGTCGAGGGGTTGGAGAATGATTTACGCCAGGGCATCACCGATCTCGCCTTTCTCATGGCAGACAGCGTTCGGGCCGGCGACCTCATTGTGGAAGCTCTTGGCATGGAGGAGCTGGTTTTGGTGGCCGCACCGGAGCATCGGCTGGCGCGAGGCGGGGCGCTCTTCGGGCTGGAAGCCTTGGCCGGCGAGACATTGCTGCTTTGTACGGCGGATTGCGCCTATCGCAAGGTATTTGAAAACATGCTGGCCGAAGCCGGGGTGCGCACGGCAGCCTGTCTGGAGTTCTCCAGCGCAGCGTCGCTCCGGGGATGTCTTCGAAACGGGCTCGGGGTGAGCATCTTGCCGACATCGGCGGTCCGTGAGGACATTGCTGCAGGCAACCTGGCGGTTCTCCCCTGGGACAGCCCCGCTTTGGAAGTGGCCGTGCTGATGCTGCACCACAAGAACAAGTGGATTTCTCCGCCTCTTGCGTCATTCATGGCCTTGATGCGCGCAGAACTGATGGTTGGCTCTTTGCCGTTTTTAGCAATAGATTTGGGAGACAAGCTCTCTCAACAAGAAGATGACGGCAACGACAAGGCGTGTTGTCGCTCGAAAAAATAAATGTTGCAGGTGATGCACAAACATGTCCCCTGTGTTTCTCCTCTGGGCCGATGGATTCCGATTGAACCCAGAGATGTGGTGCTCCAACGGAGGAAAACCGAGGCGTTGGATATCCCCAGGAGAACCGGGAATGTCCGGAGAAGATCGATTTTGTCTGGTCTGACTTGTCGGACTTCAAGAACTATCCCACTCTTTCTATGGATACAACCGAGCAGGAAGGCTTTGGGAACAGGATGCCGAGCGTTCGAATCGCTTCGCGCCGATCGGCAAATTCAATGGATTGCGATGAAAACTGGAAGCCATTTTTTTGTTGAAAAATTTCTCTGGAGGCAAATTGGGGACCAAAAAGTGCGGATTTTAAGCACGAGTTTCAGGTCGTGCTTGCTGTGTGACAGGAAGATTTGTAAATAACGACACTTCATTTTGAAAGACTCGAGCGTCACCATGGTATGTTCAACGACTGATGCAACAGCCCCCACTGGCCTCGACGGCACCCGGCCCGGAGCGCTTCCCCAGATCCCCGGCCCGTTTTTTACCGCCAAGCGCCTCGGGCTCATTGCGGCCGGGCTGGTCGCGCTCGTCCAATTGCTCTGCATGGCCGGACTCATCGGGCCAGGCCTCGTGTCGAGTTATCCAGACATCGAATACGATGGCTACGACTGGGTCCTGGAGGGGCTTTATATCCGCGCCTTCGTTCATGGCGCTGTTGACGGCCCATTGTTTTTTTTACGCTCACCGGTCTTCGTCCTGGTGACGACCCTGGACGCTTTCCTTGGCTCCAGCGGGCTCGTGGTGGTGGGCTCTCTTTGCCTGGCCCATTTCCTGTCCCTGGCCGCCTTGTTGTCCATCTGGCGGCGGTTTCGTGTTTCGGGCAGCACCCAGGCAGCCTTGTTCGCCATGGCCGTTTTGTCCCCCTACGCCTTTTTCCGGAGCTTCATTCTGGCCGACCCCCTGGCCATCGCCGGCGCACTTGTCTCGACCCGGTTGATGCTCGAATGGTTCCTCACGGATGATGCACGCCAGTTCCGGGCGGCCGGAGCCGTGGGCCTCCTCGCCGGCCTGACCCAGCTGTATGGCATCCTGCCGTTTCTGGCCGGCGCTGTCCTGAGCTGGGCGCATGACCGGCGGACCGGCCGGCCCGGCTGGTCACGGGTTTTGTTCTCCGCCGCCGTGGTCGGCCTGGCCGGGCTGCTCCTTTTCATTTGGAATGCAGCCATCCCCCACGAGCAGGTGCCTGTCCAGTTCCCCTTGTTGCGGCTGTCCCTGGACATGGCCGGGTTCTACGCCAACGTCTGGACGTGGTATTACAGCTTTCTCGTGCCGATCGCCCTGGTCCTGGCCGTGGCCGCTGCCAAGCATAGGCCAGGACCGTTCTCCCCGGCCACCGGCTTCCTGGCGACCATAACCGGTCTGCTCATCGGACTGCTCTTTTTTTACCAGAGCGAAGAGGCCCGTTTTTCCTGGTATTACTTCCCGTTGATTCTGTGTCTGGCCGCGGCCGGACTGGCTTGGCTCGAACGCATCGGCTGGGGCCGGGCGGCCCGGGTCGCCTGCGCTGCCAGCCTGGCCCTGCTGCTCAGCCAAGCCGTTGCGGTCACGCCGGGCGACTACTGGCAACCCAAAATCCGCGACATCCAATGCGACCCTGGCGAGACCTGGCTGGGCCTGCTGCTGCGCGCCCGTCGCGTGGATCGGCTGAACCTGGCCGAACAGTGCGGGGCTCCGGGTTTTTATTGTCGCAAGGCCCAGATGCCGGCCGGCATCGAGCCGGACGAACAACGCCTCCTGCAAGACTATGTCCGACTGAGAATCCTCCTGGACGCCAAATGAATTTCGTGCCTGTCCCTTGTCCGGAGAAATTTGCCTTCAAGAAAAAACACCGATAAAAAATCCCCAGCGTTGCCCAAAACCGCTGCGCACAACGTGTCCTGCGCTGCCCGGCGTAGCGGCCTACCCATGTCGGACGAAGCATGCGCTTTTGTGCCTGCCAACCAGGAGGAAGAGGGACCAGGCATGTCCGTTACAACGGCGTCTTCCCTTTTGTTGTACGACCGGGACAGTGGGAACGCCATGCCTCCCGATCACGGTCGCAAACGGCAGCTGACGGCTGGCGCATGAGAGCGCCTGTGCACCCGATGGCCGCTGCCGTCTTTGGGCTGCTGCTCCTCCTGTCAGGCTATGGCTGCGTCAGAAAGGACAGCCCCATGCCCATCGCCAGGGACGGCGTGTTTGATCTTTCCGGCTGGGACATGGCCCGGGACGGGCCGGTCTCCTTAAGCGGCCAATGGCAGTATTACTGGGACCGCCTGCTCACTCCCGATGATTTCGCGCCCGACGCCCCACCGCCGCAGCCTTCCGGCTTCATGGCGCTTCCCCACACATGGAAAGGGGTTTTGCTCCATGGCCGCCCCTTGCCCGGCCGGGGGCAGGCCACATTGCGCCTGCGTCTGGCGCCGGGTCCTGGCGAGCGCCGACTGGAAATGCGGCTTTTTGGCATCCACGCCGCCTACCGGTTGTGGGCCGACGGCAAGCTCCTCGCCGCAAGCGGCGTGGCGGGGACAAGCGCCGCGACCGAATCCGCGCATCGCTCCCTGGTCCTGGTCATCCTTGAGAGCCACGGAGCCCCCATCGACCTGGTGTTGCAGGTGTCCAACCATACCTTCCGCCGCGGCGGCGTGCTCAATCCCATCGGGCTGGGCCTACCGGGTCAATTGGAACAGGCGCACATCCGCACCTGGGCCTGGGCCATGTTTTTTGCCGGCAGCCTGCTCATCATGGCCAGTTACCATTTCGTCCTCTATTCTCTGCGGAAAAAGGAAGTTTCCACCCTCTATTTCGGCCTGGGCTGCATCCTCTTCATTGGCATATACAGCACAATGGATTCTTCGGATTGGTTGATTACCTTGTTTGTTCCAAAAGCTGACCCGGAAATTCTCGCCCAAATCTGTCTTGTCGGATTTTCCGTATTAGGGTCGGTTCTCTACAGATTTTACTGGTCACTGTATCCGAAAGAATTCATTCCTTGTATCCAATATATTTGCGACATACGAAGCATTGTATTCGTATGCATAATTCTGACGCAACCCCAGCCTGTCATCTATGATGCACTCCCCTGGCTCGCGGTCACTGCCTTCGCCCTCAACGCCTGCTTTCTTGTCATGCTGTTGCTTTGCCTGCGACATCGTCGCTCCGGTGCGTCGGTGCTTCTCATTGGGTATTTTATTCTTTCGGCCACATCCTTAAACGACATATACGGGCATGTTTTCAGCCTCAACGGCGAAAACCTCATGCCTTTCGGCTTGCTCGCCTTCGTCATTTCCCAGGCGTTGGCCATGGCCCAGCGTTTTTCCAACGCATTTACGGCCGTGGAAAATCTCTCCGCCGTTCTGCAGACGGAAATGGACGAGCGCAGCCGGCTGGAATGGGAAATCGTGAACGTCAGCGAGGAGGAACGCCGCCGCCTGAGCCACGACCTGCATGACGGCCTGTGCCAGCAACTGGCCGGCACCCGGTTGCGCTGCTCGGCCCTTGCCCGCCGGCCCATCGCCGAGCCGAACGTGGCCGCAGAAGTCTCGGAGATTGCCGCGCTGCTGCAGGACTCGGTCAGCCAAGCTTACAACCTCTCCCGGGGGCTTTGGCCGGTGGAGCACGACTCCGGCGACGTCGGGGCGTCCCTGGCCGAGTTGGCCCGGCGCATGGGTGTTTCGAGCGGCGTCGAGATCACGTATGGGGAAGATCTGGCCTGTGCGCCGTGCCACAGCGAGCAACTTGTCCAACTCTTTCGCATTGCCCAGGAGGCCGTGACCAACGCCGTCAAGCATGCCAACCCCGGCCGGATCAGCGTCTCTCTGCGTTGTGGGCCGGACCAGCGGCTGACGCTGGCCGTGTGCGACGACGGCATCGGCCGTCTGGGCGCGGCCCCTGCCACAGGCGGACTTGGCCTGCGCATCATGGCCCACCGGGCCAGGATGATCGGGGCGACGCTTACCATAGACGACGCGGCCGGCGGCGGGACCAGCGTGACCTGTTCCCTCTCGTGCGCCGCAGTCAAGACAACACAGGAGGATGCCGATGGATAAGGCTGCGCCATCCGGGGTGCGCGTCTTTCTGGTCGACGACCATCCCGTTATGCGCAACGGCCTGTCGGTGCTGTTGCAAATGAGCGGCCATGCCATATGCGGCCTGGCCGGGAGCCGGGAGGAGCTTCTGGCCTGCGTCGACGGCTCAGGGGCGGCCGTGGCCCTGGTGGACCTGTCCCTGGCCAAGGAATCCGGGCTGGATCTCATTGACGACCTGACGGCCCGGGGCATTCCGACGCTCATCTATTCCATGCACGAGGACCGCAAGAGCATCGAAGGGGCCTTTTCCCGGGGAGCCCGGGGCTATGTCACCAAGCGCGAGGTCGAAGATGTCCTGCTTGAGGCCATCGCGAAGGTTGCCGCCGGAGAGCGCTACGCCAGCCCCGAGGTCATGCGCCGTCTGGCCGACCGGTTTCTCGCGCCGGACGAAGCCGGCGAGACCACCTTGAGCCAGCGCGAGGAGCAGATCCTGACCGGACTCGGACGCGGCGAAACGAGCGCCGAGATGGGACGGGCGCTCAACATCAGCTTTCATACCGTGGAAACGTATTACGGCCGCCTTCTGCGCAAGCTCGGGCTTGCCAGCATGAAGGAACTGCGCAAGTTCGCCATCCGACGGCACGACTGACCAACCAGCCTCTTTCCCCCTTGCCGGATCGGGCCGCGAAGGCCCTGTTCCGAGCGTTTCTACGCCCTTCCCGCTGACGCCCTGCGCCACGCTCCCCGCTTGTCCTCGCGCGACGCAGGATGTCCCTGAATTCTGTTACACCAAAACCAGGAAAATCCCTGACAAGCCTCCCGTTGTATTCGTGCTCGCTGTCCCCTGGAGAGGGATGGAGTCAGGAAAATCGGAAAAGGACGCATTTTCCCTCGCCGCCGGCAACTGGACACGCTACGGCGGCGGCGCTTCCGGCTCCGACGCCGGCAGGGACGACGGGCAATTCAACTTTCCGCAAGGCCTTGCCGTAAGCAAAGCCGGCATGCTGTACGTGGCCGACGCCAACAATAATCGCATTGAAGGGGGCAAGATCGAAACCGCCACAGCTTCCCCGGCGGCCCCTGGGTTATTGCTGTTGCAGTAAAAACCGCAAGAAGCGGGCGCTCCTGGTCGCCGGGAGAAAGCCCATTGATCTGCCCTCAAGGGGCCTGCTGCGTCGCTCCGTTGCCGCAGCAGGCCCTGTCTGCGCCATCGCCGCAAACGCCCGGCCCTAAGTTCCGCAGGGCGTCGGGCTGCTGGGGCTGGCCGCCGTTGCCGCAAACGCCCGGGCCTAAGGCTCCAGGCGCTTTTGCAGGCTTCCGGGATCACAACCCTCGTTTCGGACCGGGCATCGTATGCCCCCGCCACTGACCAGGGAAGCGCGCCTTGCACGCCACCGCCCCGACGCCACGTGCGGTTTGATCGGACTTTCCATGGCCGGGAAGATCGCGGCCGCATCGCCCCACAGGGATTCTTCGACGCATTGACCGAATCGGTCTCGACCCGGGAAGGCTTGGGGTCGTGCCCCACGGGTCGGCGTCGTTGACAGCAAGTTATGAAAAAAGTAGATAATTCGGCAAGGTTGAGACCAGACACGTCCCTCAATGCGTCGAGGTAGGCATATGAAAAGAAAATGGCATTACGCATTCACAATTTTGCTGCTGCTCTGTGCTGTTGTCCTTCTCCAGGGCTGTAGCGAACTCATTGTCTTGAATCCAAAAGGGCCGATCGGGCACTCTGAGCGCTTTCTCATTATCGTATCTTTCGTTCTTATGCTGCTGGTTGTCCTTCCAGTCATCATCATGTCCCTCTGGTTTCCTCTCAAGTACAGATCGACAAACAAGAATGCACCGTATGACCCGAATTGGTGCTACTCCAAAAAAATAGAAATAGCCATGTGGCTCATTCCGATTGTCATTGTGTCGGTGCTTTCGTTTTTGGCTTGGCGCGACACCCATCGTCTGGACCCGTATCTCCCGCTCAAATCCG
The DNA here is from genome assembly GCF_000801335.2 of Desulfovibrio sp. TomC. Taxonomy (NCBI): domain Bacteria; kingdom Pseudomonadati; phylum Thermodesulfobacteriota; class Desulfovibrionia; order Desulfovibrionales; family Desulfovibrionaceae; genus Desulfovibrio; species Desulfovibrio sp. TomC. Next base: position 9,826 of record NZ_JSEH01000004.1, on the reverse strand, counting down.
ATGCTGCGCCGCTTCAGGTCAAAGTGGTGAGCCTCGATTGGAAATGGCTTTTCATTTATCCGGAACAAAATATCGCCGTGGTCAATGAATTCGTTTTCCCGGCCAAAGTCCCGCTCAGCTTCCAGATCACCTCCGACACCGTCATGACCTCTTTTTTCATCCCCCAGCTCGGCAGCCAGATCTACGCCATGGCCGGCATGGAAACCAAGCTGCACCTCATGGCTGACGAACCGGGCGAATACATCGGCCAAAACCAGCAGTTCAGCGGCGCCGGCTACCCGGCCATGACATTCAAGGCCCTGGCCGACTCCAAGGAACACTTTGAGGCCTGGGTGCGGCAAGTCAAACAGTCGCCGCAGCGGCTTGACCTGGCCCGCTTCAAGGAACTTCAAAAGCCAAGCTCCAGTGTGCCAGTCCTCTATTTCTCATCGGTCGATCCTGATCTGTTCGAGTCGATCATCCGCCAATACAATCCCATGCCCATGGACGCGCCAGCCACAGGCGACATGCCCCATTCCGGCCACGGACAATAGGGCCATACGGAGGACCGCTGCAATGTTCGGAAAACTGAGCCTCTCTGCCATACCGTACCATGATCCGATCGTCATGGGGGCGGTTGTCGGCTCCCTGCTGGCCGGATTTGGCATTCTCGTCCTTATTACCTACTTCAAGAAGTGGACCTACCTCTGGAAGGAATGGCTCACCAGCTTCGACCACAAGAAGATCGGCATCATGTACGTCATCTTGTCGCTGATCATGCTGCTGCGCGGCTTTTCCGACGCCATCATGATGCGCACGCACCAGGCCATTGCCCTGGGCGCTGCGCAAGGCTTTCTGCCGCCGGATCACTTCAACCAGATTTTCAGCGCCCACGGCACGATCATGATCCTTTTTATGGCCATGCCCTTTCTCTCGGGACTCATGAACATCATCATCCCGCTCCAGATCGGCGCGCGCGACGTGGCCTTCCCGTTCCTGAACTCGGTGAGCTTCTGGCTGACCGTGGCCGGCACCATGCTGGTCATGGTTTCCCTTGGCGTCGGGGAATTCTCCCGGGCCGGCTGGTCCGGCTATGCCCCCCTGACCGAACTTGCCTACAGCCCGGACACCGGCGTGGATTACTGGATGTGGTCCATCCAGATAGCCGGCCTGGGGACCCTGCTGACCGGGGTCAATTTCCTGGTCACCATCTTGAAAATGCGCGCTCCGGGCATGACCCTCATGCGGATGCCGCTTTTCACCTGGACCGCCGTCTTTACCAACGTGCTCATCATCTTCTCGTTTCCGGTCTTAACCGTCGCCCTGGCCCTTTTGACCCTGGATCGCTATCTCGGGATGCATTTCTTCAGCAACGACCTGGGCGGCAACATGATGATGTACGCCAATCTGTTCTGGACCTGGGGCCATCCCGAGGTCTACATCGTCATCCTGCCGGCCTTCGGCATCTTCTCCGAGGTCGTCAGCACCTTTTCCAGAAAGAAACTCTTTGGCTATGGCTCCCTGGTGTACGCCACGGCCGCCATCATGTTTCTGTCCTTTGCCGTCTGGGTCCACCACTTCTTTACGATGGGGTCCAGCGCCAACGTCAATATCGTCTTTGGCATCTCGACCATGCTGATCGCCATCCCCACGGGCGTCAAAGTGTTCAACTGGCTCTTTACGATGTATCGCGGCCGGGTGAGCTTTACCACGCCGATGTATTGGACCCTCGGCTTTCTTTCCACCTTTGCCGTGGGCGGTCTGGCCGGCGTCCTTCTGTCCATCCCGCCGGCCGATTTCGTGCTGCACAACAGCCTGTTTCTCATTGCCCATTTCCACAATATGCTGGTTCCCGGCACGCTGTTCGGTTTCTTTGCCGGCTACGCCTACTGGTTTCCCAAGGCCATCGGCTTTCGCCTGGACGAAACCTGGGGCAAGCGGGCCTTCTGGTGCTGGCTGATCGGCTTTTATATGGCCTTTATCCCTCTGTATATCCTCGGATTCATGGGCATGCCCCGGCGGATGCAGCATTTCGACAATCCGGCCTGGCAGCCCTATCTCATCATTGCCTTCCTCGGTACGGGCGTCATTGCCCTGGGCATCGGCTGCACCATCATCCAACTCCTGGTCAGCATCAAAGACCGCCACGCCAACCGTGACGTCACTGGCGACCCCTGGGATGGCCGGACTCTCGAATGGGCGACCACCTCGCCGCCCCCGGTCTACAACTTCGCCATTATTCCCGTCGTTGAGGACCGCGACGCCTTCTGGGACATGAAGGAAAAGGGCCTCGCCGCCAAGCGCCCGGCCAAGTATGAGCCGATCGAAATGCCCAAAAATTCCTGGCATGGCCTGGCGATCGGCGTCCTGGCCTTTGTCTTCGGCTTTTCCATGATCTGGTACATCTGGTGGCTGGCCGCCGCGAGTTTCCTGGGCCTTATCGCCGTGGTGGTCGCCCGGGCCAGCCTCGATGACATCCATTACATCATTCCGGCGGCCGAAGTCGCGCGCATCGAGAACCTGCGCTATCAGAACATGGGCTAACGTCGCCTGCGCGCCAGGCAAGCGACGGATGGCAAGCACAGCCAAAACTGGGCAGACGCTTCAAAGGAGAGATATATGACGGCGACCGAAGCAACACTTCCAAACACCAGCCTTGAGACCCGCGGCGAGGTCCACGACACGGCGTCCATTGCGGCGCTTGGGTTTTGGATCTATCTGATGAGCGACCTCATCCTCTTTGCCGGTCTCTTTGCGACCTATGTGGTCCTTTCCCAGAATTATGCCGGGGGACCGACAGGCAAAGAGCTCTTCAATCTGCCCTACGTGCTGGGGGAAACGGCCCTGCTGCTCGTTAGCAGCGCGACCTTCGGCCTGACCATGCTGACCATGCGCAAAGGCGACACACGGCCGATCAGGCTGGGGCTGGTCGTCACCTTCCTGTTGGGGCTGGGCTTCGTGTCCATGGAAATCCACGAATTCAGCCAGCTCATCCACGAAGGGGCCGGACCGCAGCGCAGCGGTTTTCTTTCGGCGTTTTTCGCGCTTGTCGGCACCCACGGCGCCCACGTGGCCTGCGGCCTGCTCTGGATGGCGGTGATGCTGGTCCAGCTGGCGACCAAGGGCCTGACCGCGCCGGTGCAAAGCCGACTCCTGCGACTCGGCATGTTCTGGCACTTTCTCGATATTGTCTGGATCGGTCTCTTTACGGTCGTCTACCTGATGGGGGTCTTGTAAGATGCATCAGACACACCACGACGCGGCCGGGGCCAACACCGGTTCGATCAGATCCTACGCCACAGGGTTTGGCCTTTCAGTCCTGCTGACAGCCATCCCCTTTGTCCTGGTCATGACCGGCGCGCTGCCCCACTCGGCCACCATATTCTGCATATTTGCCGCTGCCGTCGCCCAGATCATTGTGCAACTGCATTATTTTCTCCATCTCGACACATCTTCCGCCATGTACTGGAATCTCATGTCGCTCCTGTTCACCTTCTTTATCATTTTCCTCTTCGTTGGCGGATCCATCTGGATCATGCACAGCCTGCATTACCGGATGTGAGACCTGATACGTGCTGAAAGACTATTTGCGGGTGGCCAAGCCCTGGATTGTGTTTGCCAATGTCCTTTCGGCCGCCGGCGGCTTTTTTCTGGCCGCCCAGGGACGTATCGACGTTGGCCTTTTTCTGGCCGTCCTCGTGGGCATTTCCGCTGTTGTCGCCTCGGGATGCGTCTGCAACAACTATATTGATCGGGACATCGACGCGCTCATGGCGCGCACCGCAACGCGCCCCTTGGCCCGGCAGTCCATCTCGACCGTGGGCAGTCTGCTCTACGCCTTGATTTTAGGGGTGATCGGTCTGGCTATTCTTGGGCTAGGCACGAACCTGTTGACGCTGGCGATCGTTGTCGCCGGCTTCGCCGTGTATGTGGGCGTCTACAGCCTCGTCATGAAGCGCACTTCGGCCTACAGCACGGTTGTGGGCAGTCTGGCCGGCGCGGCCCCGCCGCTGGCGGCCTACTGCGCCGTGACCGGCAGGCTCGACCTGGGCGGCCTGATCGTACTGGCCATCTTCAGCCTGTGGCAGATACCCCACTCCTACGCCATCACGATTTACCGGTTCAAGGACTACGCCGCCGCCTCGCTGCCGGTCATGCCGGTCCGACATGGCGTTGCGGCCACCAAAAAAGACATGGTGGTCCATATCATTGCGTTCACGCTGGCAGCGCAGTTGTTGACCGTTTGCGGTTATGCCGGGTATGCCTACTCCGGCGTCGTCGCGATGCTGAGTCTGTATTGGTTGACCGTGGCCTGGACCGGCCCCAAACTTCAGACAGAACTGCTCTGGGCCAGAAAATTATATATCCTTTCCATCCTGACCATTGTCGTTGTAAGCGTCATGATGTCCGTGGACTATACCGCGACGGTTCCACTCCCCTGAGCAACGGCGGCGTCAGTTGCGAACGCGACACTAGCGACCGATAATGGACAGTTCTTCGCGGGAACAGGCCTTTTGCTTTTCGCACAGCCTGTTCGCTGTCTCCTGCGACATATAGATGGCGACATTGAAAAAGTTGCAATTCAAAAAATCGGTATTTCGGAAATGCGCCGCCGTATTGACCGTCACCTCGCCCTTGACCACGATCCAATCGCATAATTTGAATGTGCAGTTATCGAGATCGCTGTTTTCGAGCAGATAGATTGATCCAGGACCTTGAATTTCACAATTCTCAAAGGTGATGTTCTCATTGACCAGAAGGAAGGCCGAGAAAAAATCCGAGACCCGTATCCGCTCTTTTTCATAGCGTCCTTTTAACGTGACCCCTTCCTGCGGCTGGTACGCAATAATGTATTTACGCGCCTTCTCGACTGCAGCGACCGCCAGGATAACGACCAGGGCGACTCCTGAAAACAGCAATGACGTCAGGATTCCAACAATCATCCATGTTCCAAGGACATTTGGCTTGAAACTATTCGTGAAATAGACGATCAGCGACAGGCAACACGCCGTAGCAATCACAAAAATAGCCAGTGAATGCTTTATAAAAAAAGTAGTCAACGCATTGCCTTTCATAGCGCTTCCTCCGAGTCCAGACGTTCCTCTATTCTCTTCCATCGAATGCGATGAAAGTCAATTCCCGAGCCTTCCAGCATGGCCCCCAGGCCTGAAGCGCAAGGCGGGACACACTCCCCGTCTGCCCCGCCTATCGGCTCCGACAACGGCGCGATCCAGCCCCGGCCCAGGCGTCGCCTCTGGGCAATGCACATCTGGGCCGGGGCACGGAATAAAGCCATAACATGCCGCATTCACGGAAAAAATGCACCATTAATCCGAAACACCGTCCTAGGCCGGCCGGCGACGGCGACCCTCGGCATCGGCCGCCTTGAGGGCGGCCAGGACCACGCCCGGGGAGATCTCCACCGGCTCGTTGTGGATGCTTTCTCCGGCGGCGCAAGCCTTTTGCGCCACCAGGAGCAGATCAGCGTCAGACACGCCGGCCAGCCCCAGATCGGCCAGGGTGGTCGGCAGGCCAAGGGACAGGCACAGGTCGTAGACCTCATTAATGCAGGCCACGGGCTTGTCTGTCAGAAAGAGCGAAGCCAGTACGCCAAAGGCCACTTTCTCGCCATGGCTGCGGCCGTGGACCCCAGCCAGGGCAGTCAGGCCGTTGTGGATGGAATGAGCCGCGCCCAGGCCGCCGCTCTCGAACCCCAGGCCGCTTAACAGCGTGTTGGCCTCGACAACGCGCTCCAGGGCCGGTGTGACTACGCCGGCCTGGCAGGCCGTGCGCGCCAAAAGCCCCCAGTCCCGCACCGTCTCATAGCACAGCCGGGCCAGGGCATGGGCGGTCATGGACCCGACGTCCCCGGCGATATTGGCCCCCCGGCTGATACGGCAGGACTCCGCCTCAAACCAGGTGGCCAGCGCGTCGCCCATGCCGGCCACCAGGAACCGGGCCGGAGCCGCGGCCATGATGGCGGTATCGACCAGCACCAGATCGGGATTGCGGGGCAGGATGTCCACCCGCTCAAACACCCCTTGCGCTGTGTAGATGATGCAGACCGAACTGCAAGGCGCATCCGTGGAGGCGATGGTGGGGACCACGGCCACAGGGAGTCCGGCCTGGGCAGCCACGGCCTTGGCCGTGTCCAGGGTCTTGCCGCCGCCAAGGGCGGTTATGGTCTGTGCGCCAAACGCCTTGGCCGCAGCCAGCAGCCGGGCAATTTCCTGGTCCGTGCATTCCCGGCCGAAACGCTCGATATGCACTGTCCCGGCCTGCTCAAGCTGCGGCAGGACGGGCGGCAGCAGATGCTCCAGCGGATGCGGGGAGCAAATCAGAAAATGGCGGGTGCCCAGGCGGGACAGCTCCCGGCCCAAACGGGACAAGGCCCCGTTGCCCTGGACATAGCGTCCAGGAAACAGCGTCGTCGTGATCATGTGTTTCCCCTTTCGCCCGTCGCCGGTCGTTGGCAACGGCTTGGTTCGTCCATCCCCCAAAGACTCGTGGAGCCGTACTGACTGCGGCCAGGAAGCGTTCGCGGCGCGTTGCCTCCTGCGCAGCCAGGCGCGCGACCGGCGGCCCTACTCCTGGCCCAAAGCCGCCTCCCGCGCCGCCAGGGAGGCATAGCCCATGCGCCGGCACAACAGTTCATGGCGCTCTTCCACCATATTGCGCCCCGCCTCCCGGGCCGCCTGGACCTCCTCGGCGTACAGGGCCAGCGTCCGCCCGGACAGACCTTCCAGTTCACAGGCGACATAGCGGCGAAACAGGACGCCGCCGGTGCTTTTGATGGCCACCGGGTAGCGGGCCGCAGCCTCCTCCAGCCACTCGGCCTCGGCATCGGCAATCAGGGCGATGTGCGGGCTGTCCGCTCCCGACGGGATCTCACCCGACAGGCGGCCGTATTTCTCGGCGATGCAATTGCGCCCGGCGGCTTCGGCCAGCAAAAGGTCCTCCAGATAGGAGGCCAGGACCGCGTCGGTATGCACGGCGTGGGCCATCCAGCGCGTGAGCCGGAAAGCGTCCGGATTGTGCCGGCCGGAGGCCGGCTCCTCTTCGTTTTGGATCGCCAGGAACATGGACAGTTCCTTTTCGATGATGCTTGTCAGCAGGGCTTCCCGGGTTTCGTTTGTAACTCGCATCGGCATCTCTCTACCTAGTTATTGTCGGTGGTTATCGAACGGATCCCTTTCCAGGGATTTGGAACATGCCGGCATCGGCAAAAGGTATCGGCCGGCCCGGCCCCCTGTCCACCGAAAGCTTTCCCCCTGGGCAACCGAGTGTGTCCCGTGCCCATGAAAGGCCGTCCGCGCGGCCGCACAGCCCGTGCAGTCTGCGCCCGGCTCCCAGGCCATTCCCCGTCGTCGCCCCCGGTCCGTCCCGAAACGGATGCAATACGAACGCACTGGCCCAAAGTCGTTATCATTGGCGCTAATCTTGCCTTATGAACTGAAAGTTGCCGTAGTAGGCAATAATTTCCCGCGTCCCAGAGCCGTACCGGACGCCTGCCAGGTCCCAAGCGCAAGGAGTCGGAACATGCTTGCATCCTCAATCGCGACGTACACCCCCGAGGCCATTGCCAGCCTGTCGACGACCACGTTGCGAAGCCTGGACGCCACGGATTTCGCCGTTCTGATGGAATCCCAGGTCGAAGCGCTCTCCGCCTCCCAGGTCGCCGCCCTGACCACCGGACAGGCCGCCGCCCTGACCATCGACCAGATCGCTTATTTCAGCGCCGTCCAATTTTCCGCCCTCACCAAGAACCAGATTGCTGTCTTTGGTGCGGACGAAATTGCCGCCTTGTCCACCACCCAGCTGGCAGGACTGACCGCCACCGACATTGGCGAACTGACCACCACCCAGATTGCCGAACTGACCACGACCCAGATTGCGGCCCTGTCCACCACGCAGATTTCCGCCCTGACCGCCACCCAGATGGCGGCGCTCAGAGACACCCAGATGGCCGGACTCTCCACGGGCCAGATAAACGCCCTGTCCGCCACCCAGGTGAAAAGCCTCGCCGGCACCGCCCTGGCCAGTCTCAGCCCCAGCCAGATGGACGCCCTGAGCACCACCCAGATGAGCGCCCTGACCGCCGCCCAGGTCAAAAACCTCACCGAAGAGCAGGTCGCCGGCCTGGAACCGACCCAGGTTGTCAGTCTGACGTCCGCCGGTCTGGCCGCCCTGACCACCACCCAGGCCAGACAGCTCAGCGCCGCCCAGTTGGCCGGATTGGCCCCCACCCAGGTGGCCGCCCTGGCCGCTGCCTCGGTGGGCGCTCTGACCCCCGAACAGCTGGCCGCCTTGACCGGAACGCAAGTGGCGGCCCTGACCGTTACCCAGATAAAGGCCCTGGACGGCGGACAGATCAACGCCCTGACCACGGCCCAGCTGGCCGCCCTGACCGGGACCCAGCTTTCAGCCATGACCACCACGGCCATCGACGCCTTGCGCGGGACCCAGCTTGCTTCGCTCTCGACCACCCAGGTCAAGAGCCTGGCCAGTTCCTGGATCAACGCCTTGAATGCCTCCCAGTCCGCCGCCCTGACCACGGACCAGATCACGGCCCTGACCACCACCCAAATCAGGGGCCTGACCGCCACGGACCTTGGCGATCTGACGACCACGGAACTGGCAGCGCTTGGCGCCACCCAGATCGCGGCCCTGACCGCTGCCAATATCAAGGGCCTGTCCGAGGACCAGATCGCCGGTCTGACCACCACCCAGATCGCCGGATTGACCGCCGCCGCGGCAGGCGCTTTGGCCGCCACCCAGCTGGCTGTCCTGTCCACCGACCAGATCACCGCCCTGACCAAGACGGCCCTGTCCGGACTCTCCGCCACCGCCATCGGGCTGCTGTCTCCCAGTCAGCTCGCAGTCCTGTCCGCCACCCAGATTTCCGGACTGAGCGTCAGCCAGATCAAGGGCCTGACCGCCGATCAGATCCCCTCCCTGACCACGACCCAGATCAAGTGGCTGTCCACTGCCCAAATCGCCGCCCTGACCACGACAGCCGCAGGAGCCCTGACCAGCACCGAACTGGCGGCCATGACCAACGCCCAAATCCAGAGCCTGAGCGCCGCCTCGGTCAGCCAGCTCACCAGCACCCAGTTTGCCGAACTAAGCCCGGCCCAGATCGCTTCCCTGACCCCGGCCCAGATCCGGGGGCTGACCAGCACTGACGTCAGCGAACTGACCCCTGACGAACTGGCGGCGTTTACCTCCACCCAGCTGAGCGCCCTGACCGCCACGGCCGTGGCCGGCCTTTCCGAAGACCAAATCAGTGTCCTGACCGCCACCCAGATCCAGGGACTTTCCAGCGCTGCCCTGACCGATACCCAGTTAAGCGCCCTCTCCACCACCCAGTTGGCCGCCCTGGCCGCCACCCAGATCAAAGGTCTGAGCAGCACCGACATAAACGGCCTGACCACCACCCAGTTCGCCGCCCTGACCACCGCCCAGATGGCGGCCTTGTCCGCTGCCCAGATTGCCGGGATCAACGAGGATCAGATCGCGGTCCTGACTGCAAGCCAGTTGCAGGCCCTGACGGCCACCCAGATCGCCGCCCTGACCATGACCGCAGTCGAGGCCCTCTCCACCACCCAGCTGGCCGCCCTGACCACCACCCAAGTCAAGGGTCTGACCGCCACTGCCGTAAGCGGGCTGACCAGCACCCAGGTCAGCGCCTTGTCCGCCAACCAGATCGCGGCGCTGACCACCGCCCAGATAAAAGGCCTAACCGCCACGGACGCCAGCGAGCTGTCCACGACCACCCTGGCCGCCCTGACCGCCACCCAGATCGCCGCCCTGACGGCCACCGCCGCCACCGGACTGGACGCCACCC